>CAZZYR010000067.1:0-9149 GCA_964658235.1 uncultured Acetobacteraceae bacterium
TGGACAACGGTTTTTTGTTCCTTTTTTTCCAAAAAAGGAATGCTTGCTTCAGGTGGGGTGGATGTCCTCCGGGGGGAGGGCATGCAGGAGCGTGGCGATGTTCAGGCCGAGGACAGGGTGGCGCCACTGGGGGGCGACGTCGCGGAGGGGGAGGAGGACGAAGCGGCGGAGGTGGGCGCGGGGGTGGGGGAGGATGGGGTCAGGCGCGGCACGGATCAGGGCGTTCATGTCGATGATGTCCAGATCAAGCGTGCGGGCGGCGTTGGGCATGGAGCGGGTGCGGCCGGCGCCGTGTTCAATCGCATGTAGCGCGGAGAGCAGGGCGACTGGGTTGAGTGAGCAGGTGAGGCGCAGGACGCCATTGATGTAGCGCGGCTGGCCGGATGGGGGGACGGGCGCGCTGGAATACCAGCGGGATTGCACGGGGTTGGACACGCCGGGAAGGGCGGCCACGGCACGCACGGCGCGGGCGCAGCTCTCCAGCGGCGGCGCGCCATCCGGGCTGGGCAGATTGGCGCCGATGGCCACGATCACGAAAACGTGCGGGGTTTCCTTGCATGCTGGCAACAAACCCGCATTATGGGCGGATTGCACTGCATTGGCCGACATTCAGCCCGTAGGCCAGTGATTTGAGTGTGCCTGTTTTGGAGAGGCTTGCGTTTATGCATTTTTTGCCCAACGAGCGTGTGTGCCTGTTCATCGATGGCGCCAACCTCTATTCCGCGTCGCGCAATCTCGGCTTCGATGTTGATTACCGCAACCTGCTGGAATATTTCCGGCGCCGGGCACATGTTGTGCGCGCGTATTATTATTCCGCCGTGCTGGACACGGAGGAATATTCGCCGCTGAAGCCGCTAACCGATTGGCTGGCGTATAACGGCTACACACTGGTCACAAAGCCGGCGCGGGAATTCACCGATGCGGCAGGACGCCGGCGGGTGAAGGGCAACATGGACGTGGAACTGGCCATCGACATGCTGGAGCTGGCCGACAAGATGGACCACGCGGTGCTGTTCAGCGGTGATTCGGATTTCCGCAGGCTGATCGAGGCGGTGCAGCGCCGCGGCGTGCGGGTGTCCGTGGTGAGCTCCATACGCACGACGCCGCCGATGGTGGCGGACGACTTGCGGCGGCAGGCGGACCAGTTCCTGGAGCTGGCGGAGATTGCGCCGGAGTTTACGCGGCGGCAGACGGAGCCGCGTGGGCGGCGGGAGATGGTGGAGGAAGTTTGAAGACGGGGGCTTCAGTTACGCGCAGATGCGCGATAGGTCACGGCGATGCTTTATGGCGTGGGTGATCTGAGCCGGATCGTTGGCGGCCATTGGGTGGGTACCCGGCTCAAGCCCTGGCATGGCGGGGATGGTTTCCGGTGATCGCGGCACCGCCGCGTGACTGTCTGTTGTGCCCTCGGTTGGTGGCGTACAGGGCTGCGAACAGCGCGGAGAACCCTGGGTGGTTCAATGCGCCGGTGCCGAGCTTCGGGCCGGAGGATGCGTGGCTGCTGGTGGTGGGGATGGCGCCCGGGGTGCGGGGGGCGAACCGGACGGGGCGGCCGTTCACCGGGGATCATGCGGGGATCCTGCTGTATGAAACGCTGATCGGCGCCGGGCTGGCGCGGGGGCGGTATCTCGCTGAACCGGACGATGGCGTTACCTTGCACGGGTGCCGAATCGCCAATGCGGTGCGATGCGTGCCGCCGGCGAATCTGCCGACACCGGCGGAGGCAATTACGTGCAACCGTTTTCTACAGGCGGAACTCGGCGGGCTGCCGCGGTTACGCGCGGTGCTGGCGCTGGGCGTGCTGGCGCATGCCGCCGTGCTGCGCGCGCAAGGCGTGAAACTCAGCGCATTCAAGTTTGGTCATGGGGCACGGCACGCGCTGCCCGGCGGGCTGGTGTTGGCGGACAGCTATCACGTGTCACGCTACAACACGTCCACGCGCCGGCTCACCACGGAGATGTTTCAGCGCGTGGTGACGGAGCTGGTGGCGGCTACTTCTCCGCCAGCGCCTTGATGCTGCTCAGACCGGCTAGGTAGAGGCCAGTCACCGCTTTTTCGGCCGCCGCGTCATCCGCGCCGCCGGCGGGCTGGAAGTCGGCATGCCACGTGATGCTGCTGCCGGCGCCGGACGGGGCGACGGTGATGGTGGAGGTGTAGCCGGTCACGGGCAGCACCTTCGGGTCCACGGCCAGGATGGCGTAGCTGTAGCTGGTGCCGGAGCGCGCGAGCAGCTTTTCACGCACGGTGGGGTTGCCGGGGGCCTTCAGCGTGATGACGCGGATGGAGCCCGGCGTGTTGCCGGTGGTGGCCGGGCTGCTGGCGGCGCCGGGGAGCCAGGTGGCGATGCCGTCGAAATCGCCGGCCACTTTCCAGACAGCGGCCGGGCTGGCGGTGGTGGTGACGGTTTGCGTCACCTCGGCGGCCTGCGCGATGGCGAGGCAGGCGAGCGTGGCTGCGGCGATGCAGCCGGGCAGGCGGATCATGGGCGTTTCCTTTGTTTCTTGTCGCGCGGACGGTCCCGCCTGGCGACGCATGTGTCAAACGGGACTTTCGCCTACAGCCGGCGCGCGATCACCCCAAAAGCGCCTGCGCGCAGGCATCCAGGATGGCGTCCACGTCCAGGCCGTATTCGCGGTAGAGATCGACGATGTCGCCGCTTTGGCCGAAGCGGTCCACGCCGAGGGGGACGATGCGCTGGCCGCGGACGGCGCCGAGCCAGGCCAGTGCCGCCGGGTGGCCGTCCAGCATGGTGACGATGGCGCTGCCTGGCGCCATGGGGGCGAGGATGCGTTCGATATGGCTGGGGGCGGCGGCCCCGGCGCGGCGGGCGCGGCCGGCATCCAGCCAGGCGGCGTGCAGGCGGTCCGGGCTGGTGACGCAGAGGAGGCCGGCGCCGGGCACGTCCTCCCGCAGCTGGGCGAAGGCGGCTTCGGCTTCAAGGGCGAGGGGACCCTGGTAAGCCAGTGCCAGGGAGCTGCCCTCGGCCGGCGGGACCACCCAGTGGGCGCCGGCGATCACGGCGGCTTCATCCAGCACGCGGGCGCGGTGGGGGAGCGCGCGGGTGGACAGGCGGAGCCAGACGGCGGATCCGTCCGGCGCCTGCATGTGGGCCAGCGCCCAGCGGAGCATGATGGCGAGTTCGTCCACGTAAGCGGGCTCGTAACTGGCCAGGCGGTCCGCGGCCATGCCGAGCAGGGGCGTGTTGACGGATTGGTGCTGGCCGCCCTCGGGGGCGAGGCTGATGCCGCTGGGGGTGGAGATAAGCAGGAAGCGGGCATCCTGGTAGCAGGCGTAGATCAGGGCATCGAGGCCGCGATTGACGAAGGGATCGTAGACCGTGCCGATGGGCAGCAGGCGGGCGCCGTTGAGCGCGTGGCTGAGGCCGGCGGCGCCGAGGAGCAAGAACAGGTTCTGCTCGGCGATGCCGAGTTCGATGTGCTGGCCGGACGGGCTCATGCCCCAGCGCTGCATGCTGGCGACCTTGGTGTCGCGGAAGACGTCGTTGCGGGTGTGGCGGTCGAACAGGCCGCGGCGGTTCACCCAGGGGCCGAGGCTGGTGGAGACGGTGACGTCCGGGCTGGTGGTGAGCATGCGGGAGGCCGCGGCTTTCCAGGGGCCCTCGGCGCGGCCGATCTCGCCCAGGATTTCGCCGAAGCCGGTTTGGGTGGACAGGGTGCGGCCGTCCAGTTTGCCGAGCGGGACGCGGTCCGGCAGGGGGATGGCGGTCGGGTTGAAGGCGCGGCCGGCGGGCATCAGCGGGACGGCGAACGGGCAGGCGCCGATGAAGGCGCGCAGCGCGTCCGGCGAGAGGTCCAGCCCTTCGGCCAGATCCCATTCGTGGCCGGGGCGGATGCGCATGTCGCGCCGGAACGCCTCCATCTGCTCGGCCGTCATCAGGCCGGAATGGTTGTCCTTGTGGCCGGCAAAGGGCAGGCCCATGCCCTTGATGGTGTAGGCGATGAAGCAGGTGGGGCGGTCGCCTTCGGCATCCGCGGCCTGGAGGGCGGCGAGGATGGCCTCGATATCGTGGCCACCCAAGTTGGTCATGAGTGCCGCCAGGTCGGCGTCGCTGAGGGGATCGATGATGGCGCGCAGTTGCGTGCTGCGGCCGAGATCGGCCAGCAGGGCGGTGCGCCAGGCGGCGCCGCCCTGGAAGGTAAGCGAGGCGTAGAGGCTGTTCGGGCAGTCATCGATCCAGGCGCGCAGGGCCTCGCCGCCGGCGCGCGCGAAGGCGGCTTCCTGCAGGCGGCCGTGTTTGATGCGGACGACGTTCCAGCCCATGTCGCCGAACAAACCCTCGAACCGGCCGAACAGGCGGTCCTGCACCACGGAATCCAGGCTCTGGCGGTTGTAATCCACGATCCACCAGACGTTGCGGACGTCGTGCTTCCAGCCTTCCAGCAGGGCTTCGTAGATGTTGCCTTCGTCCAATTCCGCGTCGCCGGCGATGGCGATGTGGCGGCCGGGGGGCAGGCCGTCCGGCAGAAGGCCGTGCAGGCGGACGTAATCCTGGATGAGGGCGGCGAAGCTTGTGGCGGCGACGCCGAGGCCCACGGAGCCGGTGGAGAAGTCCACCTCCGGGCCGTCCTTGACGCGGCTGGGATAGGCCTGCGCGCCGCCGAAGCGGCGGAGGTTTGCCATCTTGTCCACGGTTTGGCGGCCGAAGAGGTAATTGGCGGCGTGGAAGACGGGCGAGGCGTGCGGTTTGACGGCGACGCGATCCTGCGGGCGGAGCTCGGAGAAATACAGCGCGGTCATGATGGAGATCACGGATGCGCAGCTTGCCTGGTGGCCGCCGACTTTCAGACCATCGCGGTTTGGGCGGATGTGGTTTGCGTTGTGGACCATCCAGGCGGACAGCCAGAGGAGCTTGCGCTCGATCTGGTGGAGGGTGTGCAGGGTGGTGTCCGTCACGCCCGCTGTTGGTGCATCCATCGTGTCTCTCCCGCCTTACGGGTATCGCAGGACGGGCCGGTGATCCAGGGGTGGGTGTCTAGGCCGCCTGGCGCCGCCGCTGCCAAAGCAAGAGGGCTGCGCCCATGCCCAGCAGTGCCGCGCCGGCGGGTTCCGGCACTGGAGTGTAGGTGTAGGTCACCGATAGGTTACCGGAGAAATGCGACAAATAGTCGTCCGCCATGTTTCCCCAGGCGAATTGGGTGGCGGGCAGCGAGTAGACATCCACAACGGTCAGGCCGCTCACTTCATTAGGAACAATGCCGGTCCAGAAGTCGTTCAACGCCTGGCTGTTGGTAACGGTCACCGTGTCGCTGAACCGCTCCGGCGTGCCCATCAGATAGGAGCCGTTCTGAACCAGGGTGTAGTTGCCGTCCGTGACGTGGTTCAGCGAAAGCGTTGGGCTGTAGGTCAGCAGATCGACATTCAGGACGGACGCGGTGGAGGACACCGGCGGCCCCACGAAGATCTCCGGCGTGTAGCTGCCGCTGGCGGTCAGGGTGACGCCGGTGAGCGTGCCGAGTGTAGGGTCGAATTCGGCGCCGTAGACGGTTGGGCCGCCGCCGTCAGGGCCGCCGGCAAACGCGATGGTCTCCGTGTACGTGCCGGCAAATGCGGGCGCGGCGAGCAGGCATGCGGCAATCGCGGCGAAGGCAAGCGGCTTCATGCATGATCTCCGAAACGGGGACGCTGTCATTGTTTCGACCATGGCACGGCGAATAGCAATGGAGTGCAGGTAAAGATGCCGAAACCGTCAGCGGGGATGGCGTAGAATTTGCGCGAATCCTGCCCCTGGCGGACGCTGCGCCATGGCCATCATCCTCACTGTCGCACAGCAGAAGGGCGGCGCCGGCAAGACGATGCTGGCGGCGAACCTGGCGGTTGCTTGGGCGCGGACGCATCGGGTTGTGCTGCTGGATATCGATCCGCAGCACAGTCTGGAGCACTGGCACGCGTTGCGGGCGATCCGCGCCGGGATGGCGGAGATCGGGTTTTCCGCGGTGTCCGGCTGGCGGGTGAAGGGGGAACTGGACCGGCTGGCGGCGGACGCGGACATCCTGATCGTGGATACGCCGCCGCAGATCGATAGTGATGCAGCGCGGGCGATCCGGGCGGCGAGCCTGGTGCTGATCCCGGTGCAGCCGAGCATGCCGGATCTATGGGCCTCGGCCGGCACGCTGAAGCTGGTGACGGCGGAGCGGCGGCGGGTGGCGGTGGTGATGAACCGGACGCCGGCGAAATCCGCGTTGCGCACCACGGTGGAAGCGGCATTTGCGGCTTCAGGCCTGGCGGTAATGCCGTGCAGCCTGGGGGACCGCCGCGCCTATCCGCAGGCCTTCGCGCAGGGTATGGGCGTGACGGAGGCGCAGCCGCGTTCCGTGGCCGCCGCCGAGCTGTCCGCCTTGGCGGACGCCATCCTGGAGATGACACGATGAGTTCTTCGCCTTCCGTGCTGAATATTCTGCTGGCGCTGCATATACTGGGTGCCACCGCCTGGGTGGGCGGCATGCTGTATGCGCTGGTGGTGCTGCGGCCGGCGCTGGCCGTGCTGGATGCGGCGCCGCGCCTGCAAGTGCATATGCTGACGTTGAAGCGGTTCTTCCTGGTGGTGTGGCACGCGATGCCGATCATGCTGATCACCGGCTGGGCGATGATTCCTCTGGCGGGCTGGACAATGGCGCATCTGCCCTGGTACGTGAACGTGATGCAGTTGCTGGCGATCGCCATGTCGATCGTGTTTCTGTATGTGTATTTCGGGCCGTTTCGCCGGCTGCGGCGCGCGATCCGGCCGGGGCCGGAGTTGCTGGCGCGGATACGGACAATGATTTTGGTGAATTTGGTGTTGGGCGTGGCGGTGATTGTGGTGGCGTCGTTGGGGCATGTTTGGTAGGCAAGGAAGGCCTTCTTTTTTGAAAAAAAGAAGCAAAAAACTTTTATCGGTGCTGCGCGGACTCAATTGATAAAAGTTTTTTGGTCCTTTTTTTCAAAAAAGGACTGCTTGGTTTCGGGCTACCCGAACAAATGATTCGGCACGGACTGCAATCCGATTAGATCGACCGAGCCTTGGGCGAAGTGGAGCGTGATGCCGCCGACGGGAGTGTCGTCCGCGGTCAGTGTGTAGGTGCTGGCGCCGACGAGGTGGATGCGCGCGAGATCATCGGATTCGAGGCCGTTGATCGAGATGGTGCCGAAGCCGCCGGCCTTGTCCGCATCCAGTGTGATGTCCACAGCTTGGCCGGTTTCGCTGATTGCCGCGTTGGCATCGTCTGTCAACGTGATGTGGTTAAAGGAACCAATGGCTGACAGCGTGGTGCCGAGCATGGTTCCGTTGAGCTGGATGGTGTTGCCGCCACCAGACGCCCCTCCGTTCATGACAAGCGAGTCCGTTCCTCCATTGAAGGTGAAACTGCCGCGGCCGCCATCCTGGACGGTGACTGCGTTGTGCGCGGTGTTGCTATCGCCGGAGCCGATGGTGAGCCGGGCCAGGCCGTTTTGCAGGCTGATCGTGTTGTTGCCGTTCCCGAGCACGCCGATTAGGTTCGAGTGCTGCGCATTGGAGCTGACGTTGAAGTTTTCGTCGCCACCATGCAGCACAAGCGTGCCGTGTTTCATGACGAGCGTGTCTGTGCTGCCGGCATGTCCAGATGCGAATGTCACGTGGGCGCGGCCTTGGCCGGTGGTGACGGCGTTGTTCCCGCCGCCAAGTGTAGCGGTCGCAAAGCTGCCATACATCGTGAGCGAGTTGTTGCCATCGCCCAGATGCACCGTGTTATGCGCGCCGGATAGGAACACGCTGTTGTTGCCGTTGCCGAGCGAGACGCTGTTCTGCTGGCCATGCGCCATCTTGTTGGTGACGGTGAACTGCTCGTCCCCGCCGGTGACGGTGTTGCCGTAGCCCCATAGGGAGACGGTGGAGACGCCTTGCTGCTGGCCATCGCCCGCGGTGCCGATGGCGACGGTGGCGTCGCCGCCGGATGTGAAAGTGACGGTGTTGGCCGCATCGCCATTCAGCGTGACGCTATCGCCGAGGCCCAGGCCGGACTGCAAAGCGGGATCACCGAGATTGCCCAAGTTCAGCGTTGTGGTGCCGGCGATGTTGTCCAGAGAAATGGTGTTCGGTCCGCCAATTGCGTTCACGGTGACATCCGAGAAGCGCAGCACATTGCTGCTGGAAACCGTGTTGAACGCGGACTCTCCCAGGTTGATCACGTCTGTGGTGCCGCTTGTGAAACCGGTGCTGTTGAGATCGATGGCGTTGAAGCCTCCGTCCGTGACATCGACGGTGTCCGAGGCGCCGGCAAGCAGGACGGTGTTGTAATAACCGGAAAGGCTGAATGCCTCCTGACCCTGGCTGATACCGTAGCCGGTGGAGTTGCCGTTCATGCTGATGGTGTTTGCGTTGGAGGCTGTCATGTGCGTGGCCTTTCCATGAGGTGCCGCGCACGGCGTGTGCGGGGACACACGCGCTTTGGTAGTGCGGCGGCAGGCTGGTTGAAGTCATCACGCTTTCGGAATTGACGTTCTGGACAAGTTACGCGTCCCGAAGGCGTAAGAACTCTCTACCGGAACGAAACGCGAAAGGCCCAACGAAAACTTGGCAATGCTGTCATGCGGTAAGTATTAAATAGTTTATTTACTATTCTTCTACTGGCTGGTGTCAGCTGTCGGATGGTCGGGCGTGAGATCGAGGGCCACGTCCACCACGTCAGGCTCGTCTGGCGCGCGCCTGGCGGTGAAACCAAGCCGGTGCATGAAGCCGAGCATGGGTTGGTTGTCGGCCAGCACCTGGCCGGTGATGGACGGGATGCCGCGCATTCGGGCCCAGCCGGCCAGGCGGTCCATCAGATGCCGCGCCAGGCCCAGGCCCTTGCAGTCGGGCTCCACCAGGATGGCGAATTCGCCTGGTTCGCCGGCGGCTTCGCAGACCAGGCGCGCCACGCCCACCGTTGCCTGGTCGGCATCGCGCACGGCGATGAAGGCCATTTCGCGATCGTAATCAATCTGCGTGAGGCGGACCATCTGTTCGGGGGCCACCTGGCGGACCGCGGTGAAGAAGCGGTAACGCAGGTCTTCGGGCGGGATGCGGGCCACCATGGCGGCATGGGCGGCGGCGTCCTCGGGCCGGATCGGCCGGATGGTAAAAAGCTGGCCGTGGCTGGACCAGGCTTCGCTGAGATGTTCGGGATAGGGCGAGA
>CAZZYR010000068.1:0-3416 GCA_964658235.1 uncultured Acetobacteraceae bacterium
GCCCCTGGCCTTACTTCTTCTTGGCAGCCGGCTTCGCCGCCGGCGCAGGTGCCGCACCCTTCGCAGGAGCCTTGCCCTTCGCCGGTGCAGCTGCCGGTGCCGCAGCAGCCACCGGCTCCGCCGTCTCGGCCGAGCGCGTCGGCGGCGCCACCGTGGCCACCACGAAGTCACGCTCCGCGATTGTCGGCCGGTTTTCGCCGACGCCCTTCAGATCGTGCCAGCGAATGTTGTCGTTGATGTCCAGCGCGCCGAGGTCCGCCTCGAAGAAGCTCGGCACGTTTTCCGGATCAGCCCAGACCTCGACCGTGTGGCGCACCACGTTGAGCACGCCGCCCTTCTTAAGGCCGGGGCTGGTGAGTTCGTTGACGTAGTGCACGGCCACGGAAACGCGGATCTGCTCGCCGGGGGCCAAGCGCTGAAAATCGACATGCTCGGCCACATCCGTCACCGGATGGAATTGCACATCGCGCATCAGCGCGCGCTCACTCACACCGCCGACCTTCAAGTCATACAGGCGCGACCGCCAGCCGCCCTTCTTCACCTCCGTCAGAACCGCCTTCGGCTCCAGCGAAATCAGTGTCGGTGCCTGCTTGGCACCGTAGATAACAGCAGGCACGCGGCCTGCTCTCCGGGTCGCACGCGCCGCCCCCTTACCGGCTCGCGCACGCGCCTCGGCCTCGATCGTGACAAAATTGGTCATGAGAAGCTCCAACTGCGAAAACGCCGGCCTCCAGGGGTGCCAGCGCGGTCCGGGCATGTAGCGGAGACGGCACTGGAAGGCAAGGAAGGGCCTGCCTTCGGCCTTTACCGCTGGGTGGGGGCGCAGAGGAAGGTGCTCCGGCCGGATTGTACGATGCGGGAGATGCCGGCGCAGGCGGGCAGGCCGGGGCAGCGTTCGCAGGGCTCGCCCTCGCGGCCGTAAACTTTCCAGGCGTGCTGGAAGTAGCCGAGTTCGCCGCTGGGCTGCACGTAGTCACGGAGCGAGGAGCCGCCGGCGGCGATGGCTTCGCTGAGGGTGGCGCGGATTTCCGGGACCAGGCGGGCTGCGCGCGCGCCGGCGACGCTGGCGGCAAGGCGCCGGGGGGAGATGCGGGCGCGGAACAGCGCCTCGCAGACATAGATGTTGCCGAGGCCGGCGACGATGGATTGGTCCAGCAGCGCCGCCTTGATGGGTGTGCGGCGGCCGCCGAGCATGGCGGAGAGGTAGTCCGCGTTGAACAGCGCGCCGAGCGGCTCCGGGCCCATGCCGGCGAGCAAGCGGTGCGTGGCTTCGACCTGGGTGGGGATCAGGTCCAGGCTGCCGAAGCGGCGCGGGTCCACGAAGGCGATGCGCCAGCCTTCGTCGGTTTCCAGCACGAGATGTTCGTGCAGGACGGGGATGGGCGCCCATTCGGCGCGGGCACAGATGTTCATGCGGCCGGACATGCCCAGGTGAATTACCACGCTGTCCCCGCCGGAGAGGCGCATGAGGATGTATTTGCCACGGCGGAGGAAAGAGAGCACGCGGGCACCGGTCAGGCGGGCGGCGAAGCCGGGGGGAACCGCCCAGCGCAAGTCGCCGCGGTTCAGCTTGGCGGAGGCAATGACGCGATGCTCCAGCCGTGTGGCCAGGCCGCGCATGACAGTCTCGACTTCGGGGAGTTCCGGCATGGGACAATCCCAGGCTATACACCACCCGTGACAGACAGCCAGAACTTCTCCCAGCCGGGCCCGGACACCGATTTCGGCTTCACCCGCGTGCCCGCGGCGGACAAGAAACCGCTCGTGCGCGCCGTGTTCGACAGCGTGGCGCCGAAATACGATGTGATGAACGACATCATGTCGCTCGGCATCCACCGAATCTGGAAGCGCATCTTTGCGACAAGGATGCGGCCGTCGCCCAACAAAACCCTGCTGGATCTGGCGTCCGGCACCGGGGATATCGCCACCGCCTGGGTGCGGAACGGCGGCGGCCCGGTATTTTTGACGGATATCAACGCGGCGATGCTGTCAGCCGGGCGGGACCGGGCGATCGGGCGCGGGATCGTGGCGCCGTTCGCTTACACGGTGGCGGATGCCGAGGCGCTGCCGTTCCCCAGCGGCTGCGTGGACACGGTCAGCATCGCGTTCGGCTTGCGCAACTGCACGGACAAGCTGGCCGTGCTGCGGGAAGCGCGCCGCGTCCTTAAGCCGGGTGGGCGTTTCTTCTGTCTGGAGTTTTCCCGGCTGCAGGTGGCGGTAATGGAACCGGTGTATGACCGGTGGTCTTTCGATGTGCTGCCGCGGGTGGGCAAATTGGTTGCCAAGGATAGTGAAAGCTATCGCTATCTGGCCGAGAGCATCAGGATGTTTCCGGATCAGGAGACGCTGGCGCAGATGTTGGGCGATGCGGGCCTGGAGCGGGTGCGGTTTGAGAATTTGTCGGGTGGGATTGCGGCGATTCACTCGGGGTGGCGACTTTAGGAAGGAAGGACTTCTTTTTTGAAAAAAAGAAGCAAAAAACTTTTTCAAACCGGTGCGCGCGTTGGACCCGCCGCGCGCGCCAATAGACAAAAGTTTTTTGGTTCTTTTTTTCAAAAAAGAACTGCTTCCTGTCTATGATCCTCCTGATCATCACTGGCGGAATTGCCGCCTATAAATCTCTCGAACTCATCCGCCTCTGCCGCCGCGCCGGCATTGAGGTAACCGCCGTGCTCACCGAAGGGGGCGCCCGCTTCGTGACGCCGCTTTCCGTGCAGGCCCTGACGGAAAACCGGGTTTACACGGATCTCTGGTCGCTGACGGATGAGAGCGAGATGGGCCACATCCAGCTCTCACGCGCGGCGGATCTGATTGTGATCGCGCCTGCCAGCGCGGATATATTGGCGCGCGCCGCGGCCGGGCTGGCGGGCGATCTGGCCGGCACGCTGCTGCTGGCCACCGATACGCCGGTGCTGGCGGCGCCGGCGATGAACGTGCGGATGTGGCTGCATCCGGCGACGGTGGCCAATGTGGCCACGCTGGCCGCGCGCGGGGTGGCGTTCGTGGGACCCGAGGACGGGGAGATGGCGTGTCATGAGCATGGGCCCGGCCGGTTGGCCGAGCCCGCCGCGATCCTGGCGGCCATCCAGGCGCGATTGGGGCGAGGCACGGCGCTGGCCGGGCGGCATGTTCTGGTGACGGCCGGGCCGACGCATGAGCCGATCGATGCGGTGCGCTATCTGGCCAATCGCAGCAGCGGGCGGCAGGGATTTGCAATTGCCGCTTCGCTGGCCCAGTTGGGCGCGCGGGTCACGCTGGTCAGCGGCCCGGTCACCCTGCCGGACCCGGCCGGCGTGGCGGTACACCGGGTGGAGACGGGCGCGCAAATGCTGGCGGCCTGCGAGGCGGCGCTGCCGGCGGACGCGGCCGTGTTCGCGGCAGCGGTAGCGGATTGGCGCGCGGCGGCTCCCGCGGGG
>CAZZYR010000068.1:3426-9115 GCA_964658235.1 uncultured Acetobacteraceae bacterium
GAAGCAAGCGGGGCCGCCGGTGTTGGATTTGGTAGCCAATCCGGACATCCTGGCCGCGTTGTCCCGGCCTGGACCGGCGCGGCCCAAGCTTGTTGTTGGGTTTGCGGCGGAAACCGATGATGTGCTGGTTCATGCGCGCGCGAAACGGATTGCCAAAGGCTGCGACTGGATTGTTGCCAACGACGTACGGGACGGCGTGATGGGTGGCGCGCGGAACCAGGTGCATCTGATTACCGCGGATCGTGAGGAAGCGTGGCCGAAGATGGCAAAGGAGGCGGTTGCCCATCGACTGGCGCAAGAAATCAAGGAAGCAGTTCTTTTTTGAAAAAAAGAACCAAAAAACTTTTATCCGTTAGGTCCGCGACAGCACTGACAAAAGTTTTTTGCTTCTTTTTTTCAAAAAAGAAGGCCTTGCCTTTAACTCGGCCGCGAATTCGGATCCCCCTCATGCACGGACATCCGCAACAGCGCCAACAAATCCGCCGCCCGGTCCGCCTCCGTGGGCGCCTCCAGCAGCGCCTGCTTCTCCGCATCATCGAACGGGCACAGCATCGCCAGTGTGGTCACCAGCATCGTTTCCGGCATGCGCTCGATCGCGTCCCAATTCGCATCGATGTCATGCAGCGTGAAGAACGGCCGCAGCGCACCGAGCAACTCGCCGCGCTTCACGCCCATCCCCGCGCTCGCCGGTGACAGGTCGGATTTGAACGGGCCGAACTCGGCCGTGATCCGGCGGTAACCGTGGCGGATCGGCAATTCGTCAATCACGCGGAAGCGGCTGACTCCCGTCAGCGTGATCAGATAGCGGCCATCATCCGTTTCAGCGAACTGGCTCAGGCGGCCGATGCAGCCGATCTGGTACAGGCTTGGTCCGTTCGGCCCGCGTGGCGCGTTCGTATTCGGCTGAATCATGCCGAACATGCGGCCCCCCGCCAGGCTATCATCGACCAGCGCCAAGTAGCGCGGCTCGAAGATATTCAGCGGCAGGCGCCCGTGGGGCAGCAGCAACGCTCCCGGGAGCGGGAAAATCGGAAACTCCGACGGCAGGTCAGCCTGGGTCGGATTCAGAAGGCTCATCATCGTCCTTACGCGAACAGCAGGGCGGAGAGTTTGCGCCGTGCCGCCTGGGTGGCGGGATCGGCAAACCCCCATGCTTCAAAAAATTTCAGCAATTGCTGGCGGGCTGCATCTTCCCGCCACGTACGGTCCCGCCGGAATATTTCCAGCAGGGCGTCCGCCGCCGCCTGGCGATCGCCGGCGGCATTCAGAGCGGCGGCCAGCTCGTAACGGGCTTCGTGGTCGTCCGGATTGGCATTCACGCGGCTTGTGATGGCGCCCACCTTCCCGGCCGCGGCGCGGCCTTCCGCGGCCAGCGCCAGGGCAGCCCGCGCGCCGGCAACCTCGGCGTGGTCCGCGATCTTGGCGGGCACCTGGGCCAGTGCGTCCTGCGCCTGTTCCTCATCGCCGAGGGCAAGCAAGGCCCGGATCAGGCCGCCCCAGGCGTCGGGATTTTCCGGGTCCTCGTTGAGCAAGGCGGAAAACCCGTCAGCGGCGGCCTCCGGCTGCCCGGCTTCCAAAGCCGCGCGAGCCTCCGCCAGCAGGTCCGCGGACGGCATGGATCCGCCGGCAAGCTTGAGGAGAGCCTCGGCAAACCGCTTGAGCTCGCTCTCCGGCAACGCGCCCTGGAAAATGTCGGCAATCTGGCCCTGCCAAAAGGCAGCCACCGTCGGCACGGATTGCAGCGGCAGGCCAAGTTGCGTGAGCTGCTGGACGAGAGCCGCGTTCTTGTCGATGTCGATCTTGACCAGCTTCAACCGTCCACCGGCCGCCTGGGTCACGCGCTCCAGGGCAGGGGTCAGCTGCTTGCAAGGGCCACACCATGGCGCCCAGAAATCAACCATTACGGGAATGGTCCGGGACGCCTCAATCACGTCCGCTATAAATGTTCGCTGATCGCCGTCGATAATCATGGCACCTGTATCAGGAGCGGAAGCGGCGGCGCGGGGAGAGGCGGCGGCGGGCCGTGCTGGCCGGGCTGGGGCTGCCGGTTTCTGGCCGATGAGATAGTCCATGGAGAGCTGGTCCCTGACGAATGGGGCTTCGGTGCGCCGTCTTTAACATGTTGTGGGCGGTCTTGGCTGCAACCCGTGCGGGGGGCCGGGGGCATTGCCACGTGTGGGGCTGGCCGCTTCTCGCGCAATCGGCTTGCCTTTCCGCGCGCTTCCGCTATCTATCGGACTTCACCTACATCTTCCGCTCTCGGGGGGTGGCCTTCGCGGGCCACCTTTTTTGTTTTGGACACATCAGCACTCCTGAATCACACCGGTCTTGAAGGCCGCATCGCAGCGCTCGTCGGGCCTCCGCTCGAGGGGATGGGCTACGAGCTTGTGCGGGTGGCGGTGCTGGGGCGGGAGAAACCCACCGTGCAGATCATGGCGGACCGGGCGGATGGTGCGCTAATCGCGGTGGAAGATTGCGAGGCCATCAGCCACGCCGTGGGCGCCGTGCTGGACGTGGACGACCCCATCCCGGGCGAGTGGACGCTGGAAGTAAGCTCCGCCGGCATTGACCGGCCGCTGACCCGCGTGAAGGACTGGAACCGGTTTTCCGGCCACTTGGCAAAGGCGGAGACCCACATGCCAGTGGCCGGGCGCAAACGTTTTTCCGGCATCGTGCTGGGCGCTGATGAAACGCACGGCCGGCTGCGGCTGGATGACGGGACCGAGGTGGCGCTGCCGCTCGGCGATGTCCGTAAGGCGCGCCTGGTTTTAACCGATGAATTGATTGCGGCCTCCGCGCCGAATACGCCTGAAAACTAGAGGCCGAAGCAATGACCATGGACACCGCAGTCTCACGCCCTGAACTCCTGCTCGTCGCAGACGCCGTCGCGCGGGAAAAATCGATCGACCGCGAGGAAGTGCTGGAAGCCATGGAGCAGGCCATCCAGAAGGCCGGCCGCGCCAAATACGGTCACGAAAAGGACATCCGCGCCACTATCGACCGCCGAACCGGCGACGTCCGCCTGTCCCGCTGGACGGAGCTGGTGGAGACGGTGGAGAACGAGGAGACGCAGATTCCCGTCCACATTGCAAAAAAGTTTAGGCCGGATCTGGATCTCGGCCAGTTCATCGTGGACCCGCTGCCGCCGATCGATTTCGGGCGCATCGCGGCACAAACTGCCAAGCAGGTGATCGTGCAGCGCGTGCGCGAATACGAGCGCAAGCGGCAGTTCGATGAGTTCAAGGACCGCGTGGGCGAGATCATCAACGGCGTGGTCAAGCGCACGGAATACGGCAACCTCATGGTTGATCTCGGCAAATCCGAAGCCCTGCTGCGACGCGACGAGCTGATCCCGCGCGAAAGCTTCCGCAACGGCGACCGAGTGCGCGCCTACATCTACGACGTGCGCGAGGAAATCCGCGGCCCGCAGATCTTCCTGTCCCGCACGCATCCCGCCTTCCTGGCCAAATTGTTCGCGCAGGAGGTGCCGGAGATCTACGACGGCATCATCGAGATCAAGGCCGTCGCCCGCGATCCGGGCAGCCGCGCGAAGATGGCCGTTATCAGCCGCGACAACTCGATAGACCCCGTGGGCGCCTGCGTCGGCATGCGCGGCAGCCGCGTGCAGGCGGTGGTGCAGGAACTGCAGGGCGAAAAGATCGACATCATTCCCTGGAGCCCGCAATCGGCCACCTTCGTGGTGAACGCGCTGGCGCCCGCCGAAGTCACCAAGGTGGTGATGGACGAGGAAGCCGGCCGCGTTGAAGTGGTGGTGCCTGACGAGCAGCTCAGCCTGGCCATCGGCCGCCGCGGCCAGAACGTGCGCCTTGCCAGCCAGCTGACGCGCTGGGACATCGACATCCTGACCGAGGCGGAGGAGAGCGAGCGCCGCCAGGAGGAATTCCGCCGCCGCACCGGCCTGTTCGTGGAAGCCCTTGATGTGGACGACGTGATCGCCGGGCTGCTGGTGACCGAAGGGTTCAACTCGATCGAGGAGCTTGCCTTCGTCGATCGCGACGAGCTTGCCGAAATCGAAGGCTTCGACGAGACGGTGGCCGAAGAGCTGATCCGCCGCGCCGAGCAGTTCCTGGTGCAGCGCGACGAGGGGCTGACAGAAAAGCGCGTGGAGTTGGGCGTCACCGACGAGGTCGCCGCGTTCGAACTGTTCACCCCGCAGATGCTCGTCACATTGGGCGAGAAGGGCGTGAAGACGCTCGACGATCTGGCCGATCTGGCCGGCGACGAGCTGGTGGAGATCCTGGGCGCCGAGCTGGTGGACGAGGAGACCGCCAACGAGGTGATCATGGCGGCCCGCGCTCATTGGTTCGCCGATGAGGATGCCGCAGCCGGGCCGGCGGCAGAAGGCAGCGAAGCGGAGGCTTCAAACGAGTAGCCCGGCGTCCCATCTGGATGATGTGGCTGGTCCGCCTGACGTGGACTGCGCCGATGACCCCGAGCGTGGTCCGCAACGCCGCTGCATTGTCACACGCGTTCAAGGTGACCGGCGGCGGATGGTGCGGTTCGTTCTGGGGCCGGACAGGGTTGTGGTGCCAGATGTGGCTGCACGGCTGCCCGGACGGGGAATGTGGTTGAGCCCGCGTGCCGATGTGCTAGAAACCGCGTGTGCCAAGGGCGCTTTTGCTCGCGCGGCCCGCGGCCCGGTTTCTGTGCCTGCCGATCTGAACGGCGTCCTGCAAGCCCAGCTTGCGAGGCGGATTTCCGATCATCTGGGATTGGCGCGGCGCGCCGGCCAGGCAGTGGCGGGTTTTGCTAAGGCCCGGGAGTGGGTGCAGGCGGGCAGCGCGGGACTGGTTTTGCAAGCCAGCGACGGGAGCGAGGACGAACGCCGGCGGCTGCTGTCCGGTGCAAGCGGATTGGCCGTGGCGTGGCCGATGGATGCGGCGGCACTGGGCGGCGTCTTCGGGCGGGACCAAGTGGTGCATGTGGCGATCGCGCGCGGCAAGCTGGCCGATGCGTTGATGGACGAAATACTACGCTTGGCCGGGATGTCCGGCCGGGTGATGTGCAAGCAGGCAGGTGAATGAGCGAAACCAACGACCGCGATGTGGGCCAGGATACCGGGCATGACGCGCAGGAGGCCAAGGGCCGCCTGTCCTTGCGTCCTGCCAGCCGGCTGGAACTGGGCCGGACCGTCGATGCGGGCTCCGTGAAGCAGAGCTTCTCGCATGGCCGCACGAAGGTGGTGCAGGTGGAGGTGCGCAAGACGCGCACCGGAGCGCCGAAGCCGGCCTATCAGGCGACACCGCAGCCCGCGCTGCCGGCCAATCTTGGGGCGCCCGCGCGTCCGGCCGCAGCCGCACCGGCGGCGAGCACGCCTGCTTCCGCACCACCGCCTGGCCGCCCCGCCGGCCCCGCTCGCCCAGGCATGGGCGGCCGCGCGCTGACAGCCAACGAGCTCGCCGTCCGCCAGCGCGTTTTGCTGGAGCAGCAGAAAGTGCTGCAAGAGCAGCAGCGCGAAAACGTCAAACGCGAGGCGGAGCGCCGCGAGCAGGAAAAGATTTCCGTCATGTCGGCCGCCGAGGAAGCGCGCCGCCGCCGTCTGCCCGAAGAGCTTTATCGAACAGAACGGAGCGGTCGCGGAATTGCACAGGCTGGCTTCGGGCGCTTCGGCGCAAAACGGCCCGCCGCCGCCCGCGCCGCTCAGCGGGAGCGTGGCAGCCTCGCCGAA
>CAZZYR010000069.1:0-6888 GCA_964658235.1 uncultured Acetobacteraceae bacterium
CGCCGCCCTGGGAGATTGTGGTGCCGCCTGAGGCCACTGAAAGCGTTTCCGATCATGGAGAAGTCCGGCTCTAGCCGGCGCCGGGCGAATAGCATGGGGGGTGGGGGGTGGCAACGCCACACGCATCGGCCTTTAGTCGTCCGCCACAAGGCGGCCGGCACTCCAGCTGGTCCCAATTGCTTTTAAAGGAACGATACCGGATCCACATCCACATCCACCCGCACGCCCCGAGGCACGCGCACGCCGGCAAGCCATGCGCGGAGCAGCGGTTGGACAGCGATGTCCCGGCGCGTTTTCAGCAGAAGCCGGCGGCGATGCCGGCCGCGCAGGATGGCCAGGGGCGCCGGTGCCGGTCCCAACACCAGCAACCCCTCCCCATGCGGCGCGGCACGTCCCAGGTCGCGGGCTGCCAGATCCGCGGCGTCTGCGGTCTCCGCGCTGATGATAATCGCAGCTAGCCGGCCATAAGGCGGCCAGTGGCCGGGGCGCCGAGCATCCGCCTCACGTGCAAAGAAGGCGGATAGGTCATTGGCCACCAATGCCTGCATCACCGGGTGCTCCGGTGAAAAGGTCTGCAGCATCACTCGCCCCGGCGCCTCCGCCCGCCCCGCGCGGCCAGCCACCTGGTGCAGCAGCTGCACCGTCCGTTCGGCGGCACGCAAATCGCCGCCGGCCAAACCCAGATCGGCATCCACCACGCCAACCAGAGTCAAATGCGGAAAATGCCAGCCCTTGGCGACAATCTGCGTGCCGATGATCAGATCCACCTCGCGCCGTTCGATGGCGCGGGCTGCCAGCCCGGCCGCGTGCGGGCCCGGCATGGTGTCGCTGGCCATCACCAGGCGGCGCGCGTCGGGAAACAGCGCGGCCACCTCCTCCGTGATCCGCTCCACGCCCGGCCCGATCGGCGCCAGCGTCCCCTCCGCGTGGCAGATCGGACAGGCAGGGGGCACGGGTTCGTCATGGCCGCAGTGGTGGCAGGTGAGCACGCGGCGCGCCCGGTGCTCCACCAGCCAGGCCGTGCAATTCGGGCAGGCCAGCCGATGCCCGCACGCGCGGCACAATGTCAGCGGCGCGTAGCCGCGGCGGTTGAGAAAGAACATCGCCTGCTCGCCGGCCGCTAGCGTCTCATGCACGGCGGCAATCAGTTTGGGTGACAGGAAGCGGCCGCGGTCGGGCGCGTCTTCCCGCAAGTCGATGGCAGTGACCTCAGGCAGGCGTGCGCCGCCGTGACGGGCAGAGAGTTGCACATGGTGGTAGCGTCCAGCCTCCACGTTCGCGAGGGTTTCCAGACTAGGGGTGGCGCTGACCAGGATGGCGGCGGCATCGGACAGGCGGGCGCGCACCACGGCCATGTCGCGCGCGTGGTAGATCACGCCGTCCTCCTGCTTGAACGCCGTCTCGTGCTCCTCGTCGATCACCACCAGGCCCAGTTCGGCAAACGGCAGGAACA
Organism: uncultured Acetobacteraceae bacterium; assembly: GCA_964658235.1. Lineage (GTDB taxonomy): Bacteria > Pseudomonadota > Alphaproteobacteria > Acetobacterales > Acetobacteraceae > BOG-908. The sequence continues at coordinate 1,454 of CAZZYR010000069.1, forward strand.
GCGCGGAGCGCGCGCCCACCACCACGCGCGCCTCCCCGTTCGCCACCGCCCGCCAGGTGGCGCGGCGGACACGCGACGGCAGATCCGAATGCCAAACCGCCGGCGCGGTGCCGAAGCGTCCGGAAAAACGGTCCAAAAACTGCGCGGACAGCGCGATCTCCGGCAGCAGGATCAGCGACTGCCGCCCGGCGGCGAGGCAGGCGGCGACCGCCTCCAGATACACCTCCGTCTTGCCCGATCCGGTGACACCATCCAGCAACGTCACCGAAAAGGCGCCGGCCTCGACCGCTATGCGCAAGCACGCGGCCACCTCAGCCTGATCCGGCGAAAACGCCGGCCGGATATGGCCGGCATCGGGGGCGGCAAAGGCCGGCCCGGGCGGGATCGGCGTGGCCGCGAGCCATCCCGCCTGCGCCATCGCGCGGATCACGGCCGGGCTCACTTCAGCCTCCCGCGCCAAATCGGCGCCGGCCCGCGCGCGCCCATCCGCCAAGGTGGCCACCACCCGCCGCCGCGCCTCGCTCAGCCGCGCTTCAGGCTGCGGGTCGGCAAGCACCCAGCCCGGCGTGGGCCGAGGCGGCGCCAGCGCATTCACGCGCAGCGCCATCGCCAGCACCTCGCCCGGCGCGGCCAGCGTATAGGCCGCCACCCAGTCAATGAACCGGCGCAAAGCAGGCGGCAGAGGCGGCGCATCCAGCCTGGCGCTGATCGGCTTTAGCTTCGCGGCCGGCACGGATGGCCCGGCAGGCGCGTCCCACACCACCCCCACCTCGGCGCGCCGGTTCAGCGGCACCAGCACGATGTCGCCCGGCGCGACCGACTCGCCGGGCGGCACGGCGTAATCGAACGGTCCGGCGAACGGATACGGCAGCAGTACCGGCACGCGGCCAGAGGGATCACGTTCGCCATCAGACCCCGCCGGACGAGGTTCGGCATCAAACAAGGTGTCTTCGTTCACACCGGACCGTGTAGCCTAGATGCATGGTCACCGCCGAACCCCACAGCGCCGCATCGCCCGAACCGAGCCCAGAGGAAGCGGCCGACCAGGTGGCGGCCTATCTGCGGGCGAATCCTTACTTCCTGGCCCAGCGGCCGCAACTCTACGCCACGTTGGCGCCGCCCATACGCGTCCACGGCGCCGTGCTCGAAGATCACATGGCGGCCATGCTGGCGCAGGCACGGGCGCGCGCGGCGTATTTGCAAGACAGCGCGCAAGATATTCTCGCCGCTGGCCGTGCCGCCATCGCCGTCACGGACCGCATGCAGGAAGCGGTGCTTGCCCTGATCCAGACCGACGACCCGGCCGAATGCGTCACCGAAACCTGGCCCGGCCTGCTTGGGATCGATGCGGCTACGCTGTGCTGCGAAGCCATCCGGCCGCGCTGGCGCACATTGCCGCCAGGCGCGGTCAAAGCGTTGCTGCGCGCGCGTCCGATGGTGTTTCGCGACAGGCCAGCCGACGCTGTCCTGCTGCACGCGGAGGCCGCGCTGCTGGCCGAGCGCGACCTCCTGATCCAGTTGCCCGGCGCAGCCTTGCTGGCCTTGGTCAGCCGGCATGAGACATCCCTGCCGAATACGCAGGCCTGGCGGTTCCTGGGACGCGCCATCGAGGCCCGCATGGAAGGCGGCACCGTTTTTTGAACGAAGCTCCCCAATCGAAGGTGCGCGGAGCAGTCCTCGCCCAGCAGTTTCTGGACTGGCTCGCCAGCGAACGGCGGGCGTCGCCTTTGACCGTGCAGGCCTATGGGCGGGATTTGCGGTTCCTGCTTCAGTTTCTCACTGGCCATCTGGGCGGCGACCCTTCGCTCGGTGATCTGGCTGCCTTGCGGGAGGCTGATTTGCGGGCCTGGTTGGCTGCCGAGGCGGCGCAGGGCAGAGGCAACCGCACCCGCGCGCGGCATCTCTCCGCGGTGCGTAGCTTTTATCGCTATCTGGCACGGCGGCATGGCGTGGCGAACCCGGCGCCCGGTCTGATCGGGTCGCCCAAGGCCAGCCGGCCGGTGCCGCGCGCGCTGGCGCCGGACCAGGCGCGCACGGTGACGCAGGACATCGGCGACGTGGCTGAGACCGCCTGTGTCGAGGCGCGCAACGTGGCGCTGTTCACGCTGCTGTATGGCTGCGGATTGCGTATTGCCGAGGCGCTGGCATTGAACGTTGGCGGCGCACCCGTCACAAGTCGGCCGCTGCTTGTAACGGGCAAAGGCGGCAAGCAGCGCCTGGTCCCGGTTCTGCCGGCGGTGGCTCAGGCGGCCGCTTCCTGGTTGGCGCTGCACCCTGGTTCGGCCGATGAAAGCGCGCCGCTGTTCGTTGGCGTGCGCGGCGAACGGCTGAATCCAGGCGTAGCCCAGCGAAGCCTCCGGGACTTCCGCCGCCTCACCGGGTTGCCGGAGCACGCGACGCCGCATGCACTGCGCCACTCGTTCGCCACGCATCTGCTGGCAGGCGGCGCCGACCTGCGCTCAATCCAGGACCTTCTCGGGCATGCGAGCCTATCCACCACGCAGCGTTACACTGCGGTGGACCAGGCCCATCTGATGGCGGTCTGGCGAAGCACCCATCCGCGGAACCAAACGTCGGGCCAAGCCGATGCCGCGCTATCGGAGCAGCAACTACCTGGAGATCCGCATCAGACTTAGGCAGAAGTCTCGCTAATCCGCGTTCACCATCGCAGCAGGCCGAGCTGTCCGCGTATCGAGTGGATAGAGCAGCTGACCAGTCAAACTCTGCGGCAGCTTGGCATCAATCCCGTAGGCCTCGGGTAGGCGTGCGGGCAGATAATGCGTGCCGAAAAGGCGGTCCACCCAGGGCAGCATAGACGCGTAGTTCTTGTCGATCAGGTCCGGGCCGTCATTGGTGTGATGCCAATGGTGGAAAGCGGGGGTGGCGACCAGCCACTCCAGCGGACCAAAACGCCATTTTAGATTTGCGTGGACAAAGAAGCCCCACAGGCTGCCGATCAACGCGAAAAGAAGCGGCACGGTGTCGAGCTTGTTGCCCATCGGCTGCGCAAGTCCGGTGAGGTAGAGCGGCACCAGGCCGCAAATCCGACCGAAAAAGATGTCAAGCGGGTGCGACCGCGTATTGACCAGCCAGTCCATGTGCTCGGCGGCGTGGTGGATGGCATGGAAGCGCCAAAGCGCCGGAATCTCATGCATCCAGCGGTGGCCCCAATAATATCCCACCTCGCCCACAACCAGGGCGCCGGCCAGGCGAACGCCAACCGGCAGTCTTGCAACGGCTGCGAAGTATCCGCCTGGCAAGGCATGATGCGCTACCCAGGCGAGGGCGGACAGCGGCAGAATGAGCAGAAGCTTCGGCATCAGGCCGCCGATGACGTAATAGCCCAAATCGGTCCAGATGGCCGGCCGCAGGATTTTCTGGCGGCGTGCGGCAAACAGTCGCTCGAGCGGAACAAAGATCGCGATGACCAGAAGAAGGTCCGCCGCCAGTTTGGCCAGGTCTATCGGCAGGCTCCCGAGATGCACGATGCGGCCTCTTTCCTAATTCAAACGCGGCGCAAGGCGCCGGCTGCAATAAGCCTGGATGGACCTACCACAACCTGCGGATGTCTAGCGTAAACTTTTTAGGAAAAACAAGACTCATTTTCGAGATGGCTCAGTAGCTCTCCTGTGTGACGGTCGCTGCGGACACTGCTGCCAACGTGCGAAGTGCAGGCCGCAAAGTCTTCGTATCGAAAAAGCTGAGTTGGTCCGTGATATGCGCGGAGTTCGGTCGTGACGCGTTGCCATAACCAAGAAGCACCTGAGCGTTCGCCCCCGTGGGCGCAAACTCCACCAACTGCACCCAACCGTCGCCGCCATAGGTTATGTATTCGTTGAGGAAGCTCACATAACTGGGGTTCGTGACGCGCAATGGTCCAAACGGATCGTCCGCGCCGCTTTGGTTATGATCCGCGGCGATGCCTGTCAGCGCCTGTTGTTGGCCATCCCGGAATACCAGCAGCGTATGATGGGCGTCGCCCCATTTTACGCTCGCTCCCCCCTTCGTGGCGAACTGCGTCTGCAGCGTTGAGTAGGCCGTGACCAGATAGGGAACCAGTTGCGCGGCATTGGCGAGGCCGGTGGGCGTGTTCAGCGGATTTGCCCGGTCCCACGCGGTCCTGAAGACCGGGTGAGGGCTGTAGAAATTGTCAGTGGTATCGGCTGGGATCTTGCCAACTGAAATATCCGCGACAACAAGGTCCCACCACTCCTCAAACAGCGCACCACCCACGCTGTCCGCATCGCCGGTGCGGTCCCAGGCGGTCAGGATGGTGGCGGCCGCGGCGGCGGTGGGATCACCGGACGCCGTGGCCGCAGTCAGCAAGTCAGGCAGCACGCGGTCGGCCAGCACCATGTGCGTGGACATCTTGCCGGCGAGCAACTCCGCCGTTGTGAACTTGGATTGTGACAGAAGGAAATTCGCCCCGTGCTGAGGCCGGAAATCCATGAATTGCGGTGCTACATAGGCCGGGAAACGCGCCGGGTTGAGGCCGGACGGCTGCGGAAACGCGCTGGTCCATGGCGGATTGTTGCTGTTGGCAACGAACCCGCCAGAGGGATTCACCACCCCCGGCAATTGGGACCAGGTGAACGTGCTGGTCCAAAGCTTGCTGGGGTCTGTGCCATCCAGGATGCCGGAATAATCCGACCACTGGCCGCCCTGCCGCACCGGCTGCCGCCCGCCGAACTTGTAGAGAATGTTGCCGGCGCGGTCGGCATAGATGACGTTGAAGAACGGCATCTGCAGCATCGAGTCCGCGGCGGTGAAGTCCGCCAGGGTCTTCGACTCGATCATGTGCCAATACTGGGTAACAAGCGAAGGCTGATCCAGCCCGGCCACGCGCAGGGCCAAAGCCGTGTGGCCGTCCGCGCTGGTCGCCACCACTGGCCCGTGCAGGCTGGATTTGATGGTGATGGTCTGTGTCTTCAGGCTGCCGTCAGCCTGCTTGACCTTGAGCGTGTCCGTGCGGACGGCGAGCGGCAACGACGCGCCACCATAGGTGTATTTCGTGCCCGTGGAGTCGAGTGAGAGCTGGTAGAGGTTTGCCGCCTGGATGGTGTTGTTGGTGTGCGTCCAGCCCAGATAGTCGTTGAACCCGATGCCGATGAACGGCCCACCGGCGAAGGTCACGCCCTCGGCGTTCAGCGTGGGGGCAGCAGGATCTCCCACGACGAGATTGACCTCCAGCCACTGGTAGATGCCAAGCCCGCCGGCTGGCTGGTTGTTGCCCCAGGGCAAATGCGGATTCCCCATCAGAATGGCGTGGCCAGTCGCACTTTTGGACGGTCCGATCGCCCAACCGTTCGATCCGGTGGGAGCCAAGTTGCGGGCCGCCGCATTGGCCGCGGCGATTCCGCCCGTCTGCCAGGCTGTCTCCAGCAGCCCGGGCATGCTCGGATTGCCGCCCCCGATATTGTCCTGATTCGGGATGA
>CAZZYR010000069.1:6898-8918 GCA_964658235.1 uncultured Acetobacteraceae bacterium
GAACCAGATGGTGTATTGCTCGCTGGCCGTGATGTCGGCCGGCACCAAAGGCAGGATCGGGCGCAGCAGCGGATCGATGGTGCTTAGATGTTTCTGCGCATACTCGTTGGCGCCTGCGCAAAAGGCGGCCAGCAGGCTGCTCTGCTCCGTTCCGCCCTGCGCCACCCACTGCAGCGCGCGCGCGGGAATGCCAAACGTCCGCACGATCGTATCGCTGGCGATGTTCGCGTTGCCGGCGCCGGCGCCGAAATACTCGGCTGACCGGCCGCGTGCGGCGGCCACGTTGTTCAAGATTGTCTCAGCGTGGGCTTCCATCTGCGCATAGCCCAGGCCGCGTTCCACGGTGGGAATGTCTGCGCCATAGATATGTGGCACGCCATAGGTGTCCCACCGGATGGTTTGCGCGTGAGCGGCCGGAGCATAGATAGCCTGTGTCAGGCCCGCCGCTGTGCCGGCGGCCAGGAGAAGGCGAAGCATGTGGCGTTTCCCTCAAGGCTTTTTGTTGGGCACACTCCAGCACTCGGGGGGGGCGCGATGCAAGGCCTTCCTGACTATAGGAAAAACCGCTTCACCACCGCGCTGATTTTGTGGCGCCTTAGTTCACTGCGCGCCTTGCTGTCGTTCGTCATGTAGTTGAGCTGGATGGAGTGGCGTGGCCCCACATGTGTGCGGTGCCCGTGCCACGTTGTCGGCCCGTTCGGGAAGACCAGCAGCGTGCCGTTGGTCGGCGGCACTTCAACCGCGAAATCATCCAGATCCGTCGGGCCGCGCAGAAGCCGCAGGCAGCCATCCCGATGATCGAAGGCGTCCGAAGGCGGATTCAAGTAGAGCAGTGCGGTCACCCGCTTGGCGGCCGAGTCTGTATGGATCTGCCCATCTTTCTGGCGCGTGGCCAGGCGCATCGTCAGCATGGATGGCGCATGATCCAGATCCAGATCGAATTTTTCGGCGATAGCCTGGCGCAGTCGGTCACCTTCAAGCTCAACCATCAGTGCCCGTGCCTCCACGCTGAGACTAAGCGCCTCGGGGGGGAACGAGCCGCCGCGATCGATTTGCGGCAACCCGGCATAGACGCGGGACAGGGCTTCAGGCGGCACGAAATCTCGCACGAGGATATGCCTGAACGGCACATCTGAAACCGGCGCGGCGTCCAGGGCAACATAATCAAGTAGCCCGCTGGGCGGGACGGCAAGAACTGGTTGGGCGTGCGATGCGATGCTGGTCATAGCCGACCAGATGACTCCGCCGCTTCTTTGCTGCAAGCCCGTACTCGGCAGGCGTGCAGCGTCAGGTTTGATCCCAATGATGGACAGATAGCACCGTGTCGGTCGAAAGCAATTGCCCGCAGCGCGCGGTGTTCTCGACGGCTGTCGGCAAATAGGCAGCGTGCGAAAGAAGTAGGCCCGGTTGGAGGCAAGCCGGCGATGGCGCTGAGATGACTGGCCTCGCCGGCATGCGGGCATGGCTGGCCGGAGCGCCAGCTTGCGCCGCGAAGCCTGGATCAATCGTTAGAAAGAGCGACAGGGTAGCCAACGCGGCTGTAATGCGCATGGGTGATTCCAAAACGGCGGTCACGGAAATTGTAAGTGCTGAACGTGGAGAATCCGGTAAGGATTGGCCCCTCGCGCTTGATTGATCGACGTTCGGTGGTTGCCGGTCGACGGGCCGCCGCGCTACGCCGCCAGCGATCATGGCCGATCCCGACAATCCGCTGCCGTCAATCCCTGCGCCAGGCCTGTCGGATGGCGGTCCCGTTTCCATCTGGCGCGCCCTGGTCGCTGATGGCGCGTTGACGGCGGACCCGTCTCAGGCGCTCGCGGTGGAGCGGCTGCAGGATCTATGGGTCAAGCTGCGTCATTACGATCCGCCGCCGCGTCCGCCGGCGGGGGGCTTCCTGAATCGGCTGCTGCGCCGCCGACCCGCGGAAGGCGCGCCGGATGCGCGGCCAAATGGCCTTTATCTGGTTGGCGAGGTTGGGCGGGGCAAATCGATGCTCATGGACCTGTTTTTCGAGCGCGCG
>CAZZYR010000070.1:0-8846 GCA_964658235.1 uncultured Acetobacteraceae bacterium
ACTCGCTGGGTCCCACCGAAGCGTATCTTCGCGTCCCGCCGGGCCACCCGACGCACGATCTGCTGTCCATGACGCGGCCGGACGTGCGGGCGCGTCTCGCCTCGGCCATCCGGCAGGCCGGCGCCTCGGATACGCGTGTGGTGATCTCCGGCATTGGGTCCACCCGCAAACCGCATTTGCCGGCCTACAGCATTGCGGTGCAGCCGGTGCGGCTGGAGTCCGAGCCGCTGATGCTGATCTGCTTCCTGGACGAGCCGCGGCTGCTGATGACGGAGCAGACGCAGTCCCGTGCGCGGTCCGCGCCACCGGTCGGCGATACGCAGTCCGCGACCCTGGAAGCCGAACTGGAAGCCACGCGGGTGGAGCTGCAGGGCGCCATCCACAGCCTGGAGATGGCCGCCGAAGAGCAGAAGGCGATCAACGAGGAAGCGCTGTCCGTCAATGAGGAATACCAGTCCACGAACGAGGAGCTGCTGACCTCCAAGGAGGAACTGCAATCGCTCAACGAGGAGCTGACCGCGTTGAACGCCCAGCTCCAGGAAACGCTGGAGCGCCAGCGCACCACGGCGAACGACCTGGAGAACATCCTCAACAGCACGGACGTGGCCACGCTGTTTCTCGATACGGGGCTGCGGATACGGTTCTTCACGCCGGCCACGCGGGCGCTGTTCAAGTTCATCCCGGCCGATGTGGGGCGGCCGTTGGCGGATCTGGCTTCGTTGGCGGCCGACACGGAGCTGCTGCGGGACGCGCGCGCGATGCTGACGGCGCCGGCGGTGGTGGAGCGGGAGATAGAGACGGAGGGCACGTGGTATCTGCGCCGGATGATGCCGTACCGCACGCATGACCAGGCGGTGGAAGGCGTGGTGATCACGTTCACGGACATTACCGAACGGCATCTTCAGGCGGCGGCGCTGGACGTGGCGCGGCAGGACGCCGAACAGGCGAACCTGGCCAAGACGCGGTTCCTGGCGATGGCCAGCCATGATCTGCGCCAGCCGCTGCAGACCCTGGCGTTGATCCAGGGCCTGCTGGCGCGCCGCGTGGAGGAGGGCGAGGCGGCGCGGCTGGTGGCGCTGCTGGACCCCACGCTGGGCGCGATGTCCGGCATGCTGAACACGTTGCTGGACATCAACCAGATCGACGCGGGCACCACGCCGGTGAAGCTGGAGGATTTCCCGCTCGCCGGCATGCTGGGCCAGCTGCGTGACGAGTTCATCTATCTGGCGCAGGCCAAGGGGCTGAAACTGCGTGTTGTGGCCTGCGACCTTCATATCCGGTCCGATCCGCGGCTGCTGGAGCAGATGATCCGCAACCTGCTGTCCAACGCGCTGAAATATACGTCAGAGGGCGGCATCCTGCTGGGCTGCCGCCGCCGCGGGGCGATGGTGGTGATCGAGATCTGGGATACCGGCATCGGCATCGCGGACGATCAGCTGCAGGCGATTTTCCGCGAGTATCATCAGATCGACAACGCGGCGCGGGAGCGCAGCAAGGGTCTGGGCCTTGGGCTGGCGATCGTGCAACGGCTGAGCAAGCTGCTGGGCCATGAGGTGCGCGTGCGGTCCAGCCTGGAGCACGGCTCGGTATTCGGGATTGTGGTGGCGCGGGTGGCGGGAGCCGCGGTGGCGGCGGATGGGGAGCCCGACATGCCGGGGGGCTGGGTTCCCGCGGCCCTGCGCCAGGCGGTGATTCTGGTGGTGGAGGACGATCAGGAGGAGCGCGAGCTGCTGGAGCTGGTGCTGGCTGGCGTGGGCCATCGCGTGACGGCCGCGGCGGATGCCGATTCGGCCACGCGGCTGGTGTCGAAGGGGGCGCTGCGGCCGGACCTGGTGCTGACGGACTTCAACCTGCCGGGCGAGATGAACGGGCTGAAACTTGCGCAGAGCCTGCGGGCGCGGCTGCGGCGGCAGGTGCCGGTGATCATCCTGACCGGGGACATCACCACCGGCACGCTGCGCGACATTGCGGACGCGGACTGCCTGCGGATCAGCAAACCGGTGCGCCCGGCGGAGCTGACGGACGCGATCCAGAAGCTGCTGCCGCCGCCGGACGCGGCGCATCTTGGTCCGCAAGGCGCGGAAGGCGAGGAACGGGCCGGGCCGGTGATCTTCGTTGTGGATGACGACAGCCACATCCGCGACGCGCTGCGGCAGCAGCTGGAGGAAGACGGCCATGCGGTGCGGGACTATGCCTCCTGCGAAGACTTCCTGGATTCCTACCGGCCGAAAAGCGGCGGCTGCCTGCTGGTTGATGCGTATCTGCCCGGGATGCACGGCATCGAACTGCTGCGCCAGTTGCGGGAGCGCAGTGACGCGTTGCCGACGATCATGATCACCGGCGACAGCGACGTGGGCACCGCGGTGCAGGCGTTGAAGGCGGGCGCGGTGGATTTCATCGAGAAGCCGGTGGGTGCCGCGGAATTGCGGATCAGCGTGGCGCGCGCGCTGGACCAGTCGCGTGATGGCAGCCAGCGCCTAGCCTGGCAGAAGGAAGCGGTGGGCCAGTTGGCCGGACTGACGGCGCGGCAGCGCGAGGTGATGGCGATGGTTCTGGCGGGACATCCGAGCAAGAACATCGCGGCGGATCTGGGGATCAGCCAGCGGACGGTCGAGAATCATCGTGCGTCCATCATGGCGAAGACGGGCGCGCGGTCCCTGCCGGCGCTGGCGCGGATTGGGGTGGCGGCGGAGGGGTGAGGAAGAGTTCTTTTTTGAAAAAAAGAACCAAAAAACTTTTGTCAGTGCTGTCGCGGACTAAGTTGATAAAAGTTTTTTGCTTCTTTTTTTCAAAAAAGAAGGACTTTCTTTCAACTCCACCAGCACCGGCACATGGTCCGACGTCTGCGGCCAATCCCGCGCATCCGCCAAAATCTCGTAGCCCGCCAGCGCGGGCACCAGGTCCCGGCTGACCCACACATGATCCAGCCGCCGGCCGCGGTTGGACAGGCGCCAATCCTGGTTGCGGTAGGACCACCACGTGTAGAGCTTCTCGTCCGCCGGGACGAAGTGGCGCACGGCATCATAAAAGCCGGCCGCCTGCCAAGCCTGCATTGCGGCAACTTCAACCGGCGTGTGGCTCACCACGCCGAGGAGCTGCTTGTGGCTCCAGACGTCGTGCTCGAGGGGGGCGATGTTGAGGTCGCCGACCAAGACAGTGCGCGGGGGCACGCCCCGGCTGGCGAAGAAGGCGGTGGCTTCGGCGACGAAATCCAGCTTGTGGCCGAACTTGATGTTCTGGGCGCGGTCCGGGATGTCGCCGCCGGCGGGGACGTAGAAATTGTGCAGCTCGATGGGGCCGCCGGGGGCCTGGATGCGGGCGTGCAGATGGCGGCAGTCGCCGCGGGCGCACCAATCGGGCGCTTCGACTGCTTCCAGCGGGAGGCGCGAGAGGATGGCGACGCCGTTATACCCCTTCATGCCGCGCCAGACCGCGTGGGGGTATCCCAGGGCGGCGGGGGCGGCGTCCGGAAACAGCGCGTCCGGCACCTTGGTCTCCTGCAGGCAGATGACGTCCGGGTTCAACGCCGCGATCAGCCGCTCCAGCAAGGCGAGACGGAGGCGGAGGGAATTGATGTTCCAGGTGACGATGCGCATCGGGCGGGGGTGGCGCAGAGCGGCGCGGAAGGCAAGCTAAACGGCGCCTTCATGTTTGCGCCGCAGACTGGCGGGCGCACGGCAGCCTCCGTGCGAAAGGCACGCAGTTCTGGCACAGTTTTATGATCAGCAATGGCTGCCCGCCACATTCCGGGAACGGGGCGTTGCCGTGCCGTTCACCACGCCGGAACTGGCCGGTGCGCGCGTGCGGCTGGTGGATCGCCGGTTCGACCTAGTCGTGCCGCATCCTGGCGGTGCGCGCGGGGTCTATATCTTTGCCTTGGCCTCACTGGGCGAATTCTGCGCCGCCTCCATTCATGACCAGTATTTGGCGGCGCGCCTGGGGAAGCTGAGCATGCCGACGCCCGGCGCCGTACGGGCAGCCGCGCGTGCGGTCGCGGCTGAAGGTGCGGCGGGCCGGGCGGCCGCTACGGCCGCAAAGGCGGCGGAAACCGCGGATCATCATATCCGTGCGGCCTTCGAAAGCTTGCTGCTCGGCCTGCCGCCACGCCATGCCGCTTCAAATCAATCGGAAATCGAATTGGCGCAGGCGACCAGGCGGGCGATCCAGGCCCTGGCCGCCCGCTTGGGCGGCACGCCGGAGGCCGTGCAGGTGGATATCGGGCGGCTGGCCGCGCTCCTGACGGAGTCCGGACTGGACAGTCCGGGTGGCGGCAAGGGACGCTGCGCCGCGCTTCTGGATGCAATGGCCGCGACTGCGGCCGAAATGCGGAGCTGGACGGGCACCACGGGTGCTCATCCCGCCGGTGCACGGGTGGCCGCTGCGGCCGAGGCGCTGCGTGAAACGGGTCGCGTGCTGCTCGCCGCGACTCAAAAGCCGCTTCAGGATCCCGCCGCGCTCATCACCGCCTGGGGCGCCAGCATGGAGGCTGTGTCAGCACGATGCATGCGGCCCACCCTGCTGCTCGACGGATGGGAGCATCTTTGTCTGCTGTGGCGCGTGGCGGACACGGACACAGCGCGATCGGAGGCCTCGGCCGAGGCGGCCGTGCTGCTGCCGCCAATCCCGCCCGAAGCCGATGCCTGGCTCGATACGATGGCGCCACTGCGCGCGCGGCTGCAAGCGAGCGGTCTTGCGGGAGGACTGCCCCGCGCCGCCCGCCGCATCCCAAGCCAGGTGGTCAGCCTGATGGCGCGCAACGAGCGCATCCGGGCACTGGCCGCGTGAGCATGGCAGCGCCACATCATGGGCCGCCCAATGGCTCGCAGACCTTGCGGGAGGTGCGGCGCGGCGTGGCGGAGGCGCCGGACGCGCAAGTTCTCCAGGTGGTGCGCATGGTGGACTCACTGGAGGTGCGCGGCGCGTCCGACGATGTCCTGGCGCCCGTTCGCCCGCGGCTGAGGGCCATCCAGCCGACGCGGCCACTGCGCTTCGCGCGGCTGATGTTCATGCCGGCGGATCCCCTGATTGTGGCGTCCCCGCTTTGGCGCCCCGGCACCCCGCTTGTGCCGCGCAGCGCGCTGATGGTGCTGTCCCGTGCCGTGCGGACGCTGATGCAGGCGGCCAAAGCCCCCGAAGGAGCGGCTGCCACCCTGGCCCGGACGGACGCGTTGATCGCCGGCGCCACGACCGGCCAGGCCGGAATCGTGCGCCGAACCGGCATCGCGCTCTGGCCGGTCGCCGCGGCGATGCTGCGGCAAATCGGCAGCGCGCCCACTGCCGCTAGCCTGGCTGAGTGGCAGGCCGAAAGCCTGCCGGCGCCAGAGCTGGCGCCACTGGCGCTGGCGCTGGCAGGCATCCTGGAAGCTGCGCCCGCGCTCTACGATCACGATCATGGCGGCCCAACGCTTCAAGATGCGGATGTGGCCGCTATCATGGCCGCCACGGAAGCGCTCGGTCCGCGCGCCTGGGGCATGATGCTCAGTCTGCTGGTGATCCGCCTGCCGCACGCGACGCCCGCTTTGCTCGTGGACGCGCAAAAAACCCGCGCCCATCGCTTGGCCGCCGATGCCGCCACGGAAACGGCACTGGCCTGGGTGGAAGGCGAGGCGACAAGCCAGATGGCCGGGATTTCCACGGACGCCGCGGCGGAGTTGAACCGCCAGACGACTCTGCTGGAGACGCTGACGGACCAGATTCAACGGTCGTCCGGAGATGCGGCGCAGCGCAAGCGCGTTGCTCAGGCGCGCGCGACTTTGCTGTCTGGCGCGCTGCAGCGTTTCACGGTGTCGTTGCAAGATCGGGTAGCCGCGCCGCTGCAAAGTCTGCCGCAGGCGCCGGCGGCGAGGGACAATGCGCTGGATGCGATGGAGGCCACCGCGCGCACGCTGCGCGCGTTCGATCTTGAGGCGCGCCGGTTGGGTGGCGGCCTGAAATTCGATGCCGAGGTGGAGGGGGTTGGGCAGGCTGTCGCACGCGCGGAAGGATTGTGCGCGATGGATCGGGCGCGGCTGATGGAGATCCTTGCGGGGCCTGACGCAGCCTTAAGGATACTCAAGGAAGCAGTTCTTTTTTGAAAAAAAGAACCAAAAAACTTTTATTCATTCGGTCCGCGACAGCGCGGAAAAAAGTTTTTTGCTTCTTTTTTACAAAAAAGAAGGCCTTCCTTCCTCACGCCGCCAACAACTCCACCGCCGCCCGCGCCAGCGCCTGCACCCCCAGGCCGATGCACGCCTCGTCCGGCTGGTACGCCGAATTATGCAGGTGATCGTCCCGCCCCGGCGCGCCGGAGCCCACGCGCAGCACAAAACTGGGCACCCTGTCCGCGATCATGGCAAAATCCTCCGCGCCCATGCTCGGCTCGCTCGGCGTAAATACCTCGCCAAGCTGGCGCCGCACGGCCGCCACGCTGGTGTCCAGCACCGCATCCGCATTGATGGTTGGCGGCACCCCAGGGTTCCAGTCCAGATCTGTCCGCGTGCGCATAGCCGCGTCCACGCCTGCACACAGCCGGCGAATGGCGGCCTCCGCCTGCGCGCGGATGGCGGGCGAGAGCGTGCGGACCGTGCCCAGCAGTTCGCACGTGTCAGGGATAATGTTGTGCACCGTGCCGGCGTGGATTGCGCCGACGGTGACCACACAGGGATGCAGCGGCCCCACTTCACGCGACACCACCGTTTGCAACGCGCCGATCAGTTGGGCGGCCGCCACGATAGGGTCCACCGTGGTGTGCGGATAGGCGGCATGGCCGGACACCCCGTGCACGACGATGCGGAAGCGGTCGCAGGCGGCATAGGTGGCGCCGCGGACGGCGCCGAAACTGCCCACCTGCATGTCCGGATGATTGTGAAAGCCGAGCGCCATATCGACGCCGTCCAGCGCGCCGTCCGCGATCATGGCCGCCGCCCCGCCGAGGATTTCCTCGGCCGGCTGGAACAGCAGGCGGACGCTGCCGGCAAGGTCCGGCGCGATCCGGGCCAGCACCGCGGCCACCCCCAGCAACGTGGCGCTGTGCACGTCATGCCCGCAGGCATGCATCTTGCCGTCCGTCCCGCTGGCGAAGGGCAGGCCGGTCTGTTCGTGGATCGGCAGGGCGTCCATGTCCGCGCGGATGACCAGGAGCGGACCAGGGCGGCCGCCCCGGATGTGGGCCATCACGCCAGTGCGGCCCACGCCAGTACGGTGATCGATGCCGAGGCGCGCCAGCTCCGCGGCGACAACGCCGGCGGTGCGGTGCTCCTCGAAGGCGAGCTCCGGATGGGCGTGGAGGTCCCGGCGGATCTCCACAAGCCCCGGCTCCGCGTCACGCGCCAAGCGGCCGATGGCGGAGCCGATGTCGTTGATGTGTCCCATGGCTGGCTCCCGCGCTGCACAATGGGATAGCTTGCGCTCGCGCGGGCCGGTCAGGCAAGCGGAACGCAAACCATGCGGAGATTCCATGGACGAGCACGCCGTCATCCCGCGCGAAGCGCCGCTCGCCGCTGGTTTGCCATCAGGCCTGGTTGTGCCCGTCATCCTGTCCGGCGGGACCGGCACGCGGCTGTGGCCCGTCTCCCGGGAGAGCTTCCCCAAGCAGCTTTGGCCGCTGATTTCCGAGCGTTCCATGATCCAGGAGACCGCTTTGCGCGCCACAGGCGCCGGGTTCGCGCCGCCGGTAGTAGTGTGTAACGAGGCGCACCGCTTCCTGATTGCCGAGCAGCTGCGGGAGGCCGGCATTACGGAGGCACGCATCCTGCTGGAGCCGTGCGGGCGCAACAGCGGCCCGGCCATCGCGGCCGCGGCACTGCTGGTGGCCGAAACCGAGCCGGACGCGGTGCTGTGGATGATGGCGGCGGACTCGTCGATCACCGACACGCCGGCGTTGGCGGAGGCGCTGGGCCGCGCGGTGGCGGCCGCACGCGCGGGGCGCTTCGTGACGTTCGGCATGAAGCCCACTGGGGCGGAGACGGGCTACGGCTATATCGAGGTGGGGCCGGAGCTTGCCGGCTCGGCCGGGGTGCATGCGGTGGCGAGCTTCATCGAGAAGCCGGATGCGGCGCGCGCGGCGGAGCTTGCGGCGGACGGGCGGCATCTTTGGAACAGCGGCATGTTCGTCTTCACCGCAGCAACGTTGTTGGCGGAGATGGAAGCCTACGCGCCGCACGTGCTGGCAGCCACACGGCGGGCGGTGGAAGCGCGGTCCACGGACCTGGATTTCACGCGGTTGGACAAAGTGGCCTTCGCGGCCTGTGAAAACATCAGCCTGGACTATGCAGTGGCCGAGCGGACTCACCATGCCGCCGTGGTGCCCGCGGAAATCGGCTGGTGCGACGTGGGCAGCTGGAACGCGCTGTGGGAGCTGGGCGCCAAGGACGCGGCCGGCAACGTCAGCCTGGGCGATGTGCTGCTGGAAAACACGCGCCGTTGCTACGCGCGCAGCGACGGCATGCTGACCGCCGTGGTGGGCCTGGACGACGCCATTGTGGTGACGACGGAGGACGCGGTTCTGGTGATGCACCGGGACCGGGCGCAGGACGTCAAAAAGATCGTTGAGCGCCTTCGCGCTGCCGGTCGGCACGAGGCGGCTTCGCACAACAGGGCGTATCGGCCCTGGGGCTTTTACGAGTCGTTGATTAATGGTGACCGTTTTCAGGTCAAGCGCATTGTTGTGAAGCCGGGCGAGAAACTCTCCTTGCAAAAGCATTTCCATCGCGCGGAGCACTGGGTGGTGGTGGCGGGCACGGCGCTGGTGGTGCGGGATGCGGACAACGTGATGGTGCGGGAGAACGAGAGCATCTATCTGCCGCTGGGCTGCGTGCATCGGCTGGAAAACCCTGGCCGGATACCGTTGGAGTTGATTGAGGTGCAGT
>CAZZYR010000071.1:0-8768 GCA_964658235.1 uncultured Acetobacteraceae bacterium
AGCCGGCAGGAAGTCGCTCGACGTGGTGCTGCACCATCCGGACAACGCGCGCCCGAAGGATTTTCCCGATGCCACCAGCGGGGACGACCGGCTGCTCGCTGTCGCCTACAACGACCTTGAGCTGGAAGAGCTCGACGCTGAAACCGAGGCCCTGGCGGACGAAATCCGGGAGCGTATGGACGCCAAATCGGCGATCATGTCGGACGAGACGCTGATCTCGCAAACGATCAACCTGGATCCCACGGTTGCCGCGTTAGCGAAACTGCAAAGCATTGGTGATGATTGCGAGCTGGGCTTCGTGCAGCGCCATTGGACGCTAGAGCCGCTTGGCGTTTTCCGCTTCGCCGGCATCGCCATCGACAAGGTCACGCATGGCGTCTCGATCGGCCTGTCGGATTTCGGCGTGCCGGAAAACCTGCAAATCCTGGAGCAACCAGGCGACGCGGCGCACGACTATGTCGGCTACGAAACGCAATACGAAGTGCGCTACCATACAACGCGCTATCCTGCGGAGCTTTCAAAGGATGCGCTCCACGAATCGGAAACCCAAAGACTGCGCTACCTCTGCCGCAAGTTCATGGGCGATCTGAAGCGGGGCCAGCATCTCTTCGTCATCAAGCGCAAGGAGCCACTCTATCCGGAGGAAGTCGCCCGCCTGCTCATCCAAGTCCGCCTGCACGGCCCCACCAACCTTCTGTGGGTGTGCGAGGCCGATGCACGGCACCCGGCCGGCTCCGCGGAGTGGCTGCTGCCGGGATTGTTGCGCGGCTTCATCACCCGCATTGACGTCGCGCCAATGAAACAGATCGACATGGAGGGCTGGGCGGAGATGGCGCACAACGCGGTGAAGGTTTGGCAGGCGTTGCCGGCGTAGCAAGAAAGGCCTTCTTTTTTGAAAAAAAGAAGCAAAAAACTTTTCTCAGTGCTGGCGCGGACTCAAATGGATAAAAGTTTTTTGGTTCTTTTTTTCAAAAAAGAACTGCTTCCTTCACCAATTTCCTAAATCGGAACGGCTGCGCCTCACCCTCGCTCTCCGTCACCGCCGCCTGCATCACCGCATGGTCCGGCGACAGCTCGCAGGCCGGATCCGTCGCATCCAGCTCACCCAGCAGCGCGAAAGCCTGGCAGCGGCAGCCGCCCCAGTCGATCTCCCGGCGGTCGCAGCTCTTGCAGGGTTCGCGCATCCAGCCCGTGCCGCGGAAGCGCAGGAACGCGTCCGAATGGTTCCAGATATCGGCCAATGATGTGTCGCGCACGGACGGGAAGGTGAAGCCGGGCAGCGTTTCCGCGGCGTGGCAGGGCATTGCGCGACCGCTGGGCGAGATGTTGATGAAGCGCTGCGCCCAGCCGCCCATACACGCTTTCGGACGCGCGGCGTGATAATCCGGCACCACGTAGTCGATTACCATGCGGCCGGATAGTCGCGCGCGGGCCGCCTCCACCGCCTCCGTTGCGGCATGCAATTGGTCCAGCGTGGGCAGCAAGGCAGCGCGGTTTACCAGCCCCCAGCCGTAATATTGGACGTGCGCGATCTCCGTGCGGTCCGCATGCAGCGCTTCGGCCATCTCCAGCATCTGCGGCACGCGGCCGGCATTAGCACGGTGGATGACGAAGTTTACAGTCAGCGGCAGCCCGGCCTCGCGGATGCGCGCGGCGGCGGCCTGTTTCTTGGCGAACGCGCCAGGGCTGGCACCCAGCATGTCGTTGCTGGCGGGATCCACGTCCTGGAAGCTGAGCTGGATGTGGTCCACGTTGGCCTGCATCAACGCGGCCATCGCGCGGTCGTCCAAGGTGACGCCGCTGGTGATGATGTTGGTGTACAGCCCGCGCGCTGTGGCGTGGCCCACCAGCGTGGTCAGGTCCCGGCGCACCAGCGGTTCCCCGCCGGTGAAATGGACCTGCAGCACGCCGATCTCGGCCGCCTGGTCCAGCACGCGCAGCCAGCCATCCGTGTCCAGTTCCGTCGCCACGCGCTCCAGCGCCAGCGGGTTCGAACAATACGGGCATTGCAGCGGACAACGATGCGTCAGTTCCGCGATCAGGCCGAGGGGGGGCGGAAAATCGCTCACAGGCGGATGGCGCCACGGGCGGCGAGGTCCGCCAGCATGGCGTCCACGTCCGCGCGGATGGCCTCAGGCGGCGCCGCAAACCGGGCCGCGAGATCCTCCACGATGGCGTCCACGCTCCGTGTCCCGTCGATCAGCTTCAGCACCTCCACAGCGTGATCATCCGGCAGGAACAGCCGCTCCGGACCCAGCAGCACCCAGGCGCCGCGCACTTGGTCCATGCGGAACTTGTGGCCCGGGCTTAATCGCGGCGCTTTCCCGTGCGGGGCGGTAACCTGCGTGCTGTCGCTCACGAGGCTGGATACGACCCGGGGATATACGCGCCGGGCGGCGGGGTCGCGGGGACCACGTAAGCATGATGAAGTGCGTCCAGCTGGGCCCAGAGCACGTCGCACTTGAATCGCAAGGCGGCCAGAACCGCCTGCTGCTCGGCCGGCGTGCGGGCATGCGACTGGACATAAGCCAGCGCGAAATCCGCATCCTTCGGCGCTTGGGTCAAGCGCGGCGTGAAATAGGCCAGCGTGTCCCGCGTGATCCAATCATAATTGGCCAGCATCCCGGACACGCGTTCGGCAATGATCGTGGGCGAAAACATTTCAGTCAGCGAGGAAGCGATGGCTTCCAGCACCGTCCGGTCCCGCACAAACGCGACATACGCATCCACAGCAAATCGCGTGGCTGGAAGGATGCCAGTGCCGGTGGCGACCGCGGCAGGATCCAGACCCACGCCCTCAGCCAGCTTCATCCAGCGAGCCACGCCGCCGGTGCCAGGGGCATCGCCGTCGTGATCCACCAGGCGGCGGCGCCATTCCCGGCGCAGATCCGCCGTGGGCAGGCGTGCCAGCAGCGTGGCGTCCTTCACTGGAATGCTAGCCTGATAGTAGTAGCGGTTGAGCGCCCATGCTTGCACCTGGCCGCGATCCAGCTTGCCGTCATGCAGCAGGCGATGGAACGGATGGTGGATGTGATAGCGTTCCGCGCCAATGGCACGAAGCGCATCCGCCAGCCCCGCGGGCGACAGAATGGGCGCGTCAGGCGCAGGCTGCGGCATGGTCAGCACAGAGATGTGGCCCGGATGAAAACACGGCGCCGCGCCCGGATGGGCGCGG
Source organism: uncultured Acetobacteraceae bacterium (assembly GCA_964658235.1). GTDB lineage: Bacteria > Pseudomonadota > Alphaproteobacteria > Acetobacterales > Acetobacteraceae > BOG-908. The sequence goes on from CAZZYR010000071.1 coordinate 3,176, forward strand.
CGCTGTCATGGTTACTTCTTCGCTTCGGCGCAGGCGTAGCTGTTGATTTCGGCGCCCAACGCGATTTCAGCGATCTTGGGGGTCTTCCAGGCCATGATGGTGCTCCTTTGCTGGTTCTTCATTGCCAACTTGGTGCGCCGCCGCGGAGTGGTCAACCAGCCAGTGGTCCTATCCGCCACAGGTGGTATGGAGGCTTGAACGGATTTGCAGGGACACGGACCATGATCGTCTACGGCACCAGCGTGTCGCCGTTCGTGCGCAAGGTCCTGGCCTTCATCGCTGAAAAGGGCCTGGCCGCCGAACACCGGCCGGTCAACTTCCATGACCCCTCGCCAGCGTTCCAGGCCGCCAGCCCCACGGGCAAGATCCCCGGCTTTTCGGATGGCGCCTACAATCTCGCCGACAGCTCCGCCATCTGCCAGTATCTGGAGCGCAAACACCCGGAACCGGCGCTGTATCCGCAGAGTGCCGAAGACCTCGGCCGCGCCATCTGGTTCGATGAGTACGCGGACACAATCGTCTTCGGCGCGTTCGGCAAGATATTCTTCAATCTCTTCGTGGTGCCCCGGCTTTACGGCAAGGACGGCGACATGGAGATCGTCAGCCGCGCGTTTGAAGAGGACGTGCCGAAGGTCCTGACCTACCTGGAAAGCCAGATCTCCGGCCCGTTCCTGGTGGGAGACAGCCTGTCGATCGCGGATCTGGCAGTCGCCTCCCCGTTCGTGAACATGCGAATCGTCAAGCGGCCGGTGGACCCTGGCGCCTATCCCAGGCTCGCCGCCTACGTGGACGCGATCCTGGCGCGGCCATCATTCGTCGGCGCGAAGGATGTGCGAGCGGCCTGATCCTGAAAGGGCAGGGGGGCTCCCGCATCACACGCCGGCGTGTGATGCCCTGGCCTTCTTGCCATCCGCGGCCCCACACTGTTACGTCGCGCGTCGGCCAAGGCCGGCCAAACGGAGGAATTCACCAAAATGCGTCTAGCGGTGCTGAAGGAGCGTCGTGCCGACGAGACGCGCGTGGCGGCAACGCCGGAAACGGTGCGCAAGCTCGTGGCTCTCGGATTGGCCGTGGCGGTGGAAGCCGGCGCCGGCGCGGGTGCATCCATCCCGGACGCGGACTTCACCGCCGCCGGCGCGGAGATCGCGCCGGATGCCGCCTCTGTGCTCGCCGGCGCTGGCGTGGTGTTCGCCGTGCAAACGCCAGCCGCCGAGGAGCGGGCGCTGATCCCGCGTGGAGCTTTGCTTGTGTGCATCTCCGGCGCCCTTGCTGACCGGGAGCTGGTTCCCGCCTTGGCGGAGGCCGGCATCGACACGGCGGCCATGGAACTGCTGCCGCGCATCACGCGCGCGCAATCGATGGATATTCTGTCCAGCCAGGCCAACCTAGCCGGCTACCGCGCCGTGATCGAGGGCGCCGGCGCGTTCGACCGCGGCTTCGCCATGATGATGACCGCCGCCGGCACCGTGCCGCCCGCCCGGGTGTTCGTGCTCGGCGCCGGCGTCGCCGGCCTGCAGGCCATCGCCACCGCCCGCCGCCTGGGCGCCATTGTCTCCGCCACGGATGTCCGCCCGGCCGCCAAGGAGGAGATAAAATCCCTGGGCGCCACCTTCGTCGGCGTAGAGGACAGTGAGACCGCCGGCCAGACCGGCGCCTACGCCAAGGAAATGACGGACGATTTCCGCCGCAAGCAGGCCGAACTGATGCTGGCCACGGTGGCGAAAAACGACATGGTCATCTGCACCGCGCTGGTCCAAGGCGGCAAGGCTCCCACGCTGGTCACCCAGGCCATGGTTGACGCCATGAAGCCAGGCAGCGTCATCGTGGACCTGGCCTCGGACGGCGGCGGCAACTGTGCAGCCACCCATCCCGGCGAGGCCTACACCACGCCCAACGGCGTCAAGATCCTCGGCTTCCGTAATTGGCCCGGCCGCATCCCGGTCGCCGCCAGCACTCTCTACGCCAAGAACCTGCTGACCTTTATAACCACCTTCTGGGACAAGGACGCCAAAGCGCCCAAGCTGCCGGAGGATGACGCCATCGTTCAGGGCGTGATGCTGACCCGCGGCGGCGCCGTGGTCCACAAGCAGTTCGCCCCGCAAGAAACCGCCAGCGCGGCCTGAGGTCCAGACCCCATGAATCCCAGCACCCTCGCCGAACAGGCGCATCATCTGGCGGATCGCGCGGCCGATCTGGCCCGCCAGCTCGATGGCTTCTCGCAAGCCGCCGCGCCGGTCACGGCTGCGGCCGAGCCGTTCATCTTCCTGCTGACGATCTTCCTGCTCGCCTGCTTCGTCGGCTACTACGTGGTTTGGAACGTGACGCCGGCGCTGCATTCGCCGCTAATGGCCGTCACCAACGGCATCTCCTCGGTGATCATTGTCGGAGCCATGCTCGCCACCGGGCTAAGCCACGGCTTCCTGCCGCACATCTTCGGCTTCATCGCCGTCACGCTCGCCAGTGTGAACATCTTCGGCGGGTTCCTGGTCACGCAGCGCATGCTGTCGATGTTCAAGTCGAAGAAGTAGGCGGTAGCAGCAATGTCCACAAATCTGACCTCGCTGCTCTATCTGGTCGCGGCCGTCCTGTTCATCCTGGCCCTGCGCGGCCTGTCCAGCCCCGTCACCTCCCGCCGCGGCAACCAATACGGCATGATCGGCATGGCCATCGCGGTCGCCGCCACGCTCGGCCGCCAGGGGATGCTGGCGGAAGGCTACGTGTGGATCATCGCCGGCATCGCCATCGGCGGCGCTGTGGGCGCCTACGTGGCGCGCAGCATCGCCATGACGTCGTTGCCGCAGCTTGTGGCCGCATTCCATTCCCTCGTTGGCCTGGCTGCGGTGTTCGTGGCAGCGGGTGCGCTGAACGCGCCAGAAGCCTTCGGCATCGGCTCGCCGCACCACATTCACACGCAAAGCCTGATCGAGATGTCGCTCGGCTTGGCCATCGGCGCCATCACCTTCAGCGGATCGCTGATCGCGTTTGCAAAATTGCAGGCCCTGATGAAGGGAACGCCCATTACATTCCAGGGTCAGCACCAGCTCAACCTAGCGCTTGGCGTGCTGATCCTGGGGCTGATCGTGGTGTTCGTCTCGCATGGCGGGCCGCAGAACGTGTTCTGGGCAATCGCTGTCCTGGCAATCGCGCTCGGCTTCCTGCTGATCATCCCCATTGGCGGCGCGGACATGCCGGTGGTGGTGTCCATGCTGAACAGCTATTCCGGCTGGGCCGCCTGCGGCATCGGCTTCACTATCGGCAATCTCGCGCTGATCATCACCGGCGCGCTGGTGGGCGCGTCCGGCGCCATCCTGTCCTACGTGATGTGCAAGGGCATGAACCGCTCCATCTTCAACGTGCTGTTGGGCGGCTTCGGCACGGAGTCCGGCGGCCCGGCCGGCGCAGGCGGCGGCGGAGACCGCACAGTAAAGTCCGGCAACGCGGAGGACGCCGCGTTTATCATGAAGAACGCGTCCAAGGTCATCATCGTGCCGGGTTACGGCATGGCGGTGGCCCAGGCCCAGCACGCGGTGCGCGAAATGGCGGACAAGCTGAAGGCCGAAGGTGTTGACGTGCGCTACGCCATCCACCCCGTCGCCGGCCGCATGCCCGGCCACATGAACGTGCTGCTCGCCGAAGCCAATGTGCCGTATGACGATGTGTTCGAGCTTGAGCAGATCAACAACGAATTCAGCACCGCCGACGTGGCCTACGTCATCGGCGCCAACGACGTCACCAACCCCGCCGCCAAGACCGACACCTCCTCGGCCATCTACGGCATGCCCATCCTCGACGTCGAAAAAGCCCGCACCGTGCTGTTCATCAAACGCTCCATGGCCTCCGGCTACGCCGGCGTGGACAACGAACTCTTCTTCCGCCCCAACACGATGATGCTTTTCGGCGACGCGAAGAAAATGACTGAGGAGATCGTGCAGGCGCTGGATCACTAGACCCATCGTCCTGCAGCCCAAAGTTATCTGGCGTTGCGGGGGTCGTCTGCCGGGTTGATGTAATGCAGTCCGAACGGTCCGGTGCCTGTCACCTGGATTTCCGCCGGCGAGCTGTTCGTCCACAACGAATGCGGCGTGTTGCCCGGCAAGAACACGAAGCCACCCGTATCGACAGTCTTACCGCGCGTCCGCACCAGCGTATTGCCCATGTCGTGCACGATGGCCCCGGTTAGCACGGTCAGGTTTTCAGACGTGGCATGCGTGTGCGGCGCAATTACGAAGTTCGCCGGGATCTTCAGGCGCAGCGTAAATGGCCCAGGCTTATCCGGATTGCCGGCGAGCACACAGAACTGCATGCCTTTCGGCAGCGACGCGGGAGGCGGCCCCCAAGCCACCGCGCTGTCATCTTTCAGCAGCACCATGCCAGTTGGCGCCTGGGCCTGGGCGCCGAAGGCGACCGCGCAAGCGAGCAGAATTAAGCATTTCATTTAATCTAAACCTTGTTATGGAAAAAATAGAAAAGTAAGGCCTGCTTTCTTCACCCCGACAGCGGCACCGCAATACTCTCCAGGGACTTGCCCTCCGCGTCGATCCCCAGCCAAACCTCCACACCAGCCGCCACCAGCATCAACACCGCCGCGCCCTCATACCCCCACGCCACCATCTGCACGCCCATCCCGATCAGATGGCCAAACAGCCACGGCGCGCCCACGCCGCCCACCAGCGTGCCCAGCGCGTAAAACACCGCAATCGCCATCGCGCGTGTCTCCAGCGGAAAGATCTCGCTCGCGGTCAAATACGCGGAACTCGCCGCTGCGGACGCCACAAAGAACACCGCAACCCAGCATGCCGTCTGCGTCCACGCGTCCAGCAAGCCGGCATGGAACGCCCAGCCAGTGCCCGCCATCAGCAAGCCGGACACGGCATAGGTCCCGGCAATCATCCGCCGGCGCCCTACCGTGTCGAACAAATGGCCCAGCAGAAGCGGCCCCATCAGATTGCCCAGCGCCAACGGCAGCACGTACACGCCAATGCTCTGCGCCGGCACATGATACGCCTTCGTCAGCACCAGCCCATACGTGAAGAACACCGCGTTGAACAGAAACGCCTGAGCCGCCATCAGCGTGAACGCCAACAGGCTGCGCCATTTATACGCCCCCAACATCGCCTTGAAGATCAGCCCGAACCCGAACGAGGTCTGCGGATGCACCGTCAGCGTGCCGCACGCTGGCCCAAGATCGCCGCCCCCGCTCTCCCGCACCCGCCGCTCCACATCGGCCACGGTCTTCTCCGCCTCATCGTTGCGGCCATGCGTCACCAGCCAACGCGGGCTTTCGGGCACGAACCGGCGCAGGAACAACACGCCGATCCCCAACACCCCGCCGATCGCAAACCCCAGCCGCCAGCCGACGCGCGGATCCACCACGCCGCCCCCTAGCAGCAGCAGCGACCCGGCGGCCCCCAGCGCCGCCCCCCCCCAGTAACTGCCATTGACGATCAGATCCACGCGGCCGCGCACCCGCGCCGGAATCAGCTCATCGATCGCCGAATTGATCGCGGCATACTCGCCGCCAATGCCCAGCCCCGTCAGCACCCGAAAACACGCCAGGCTTGCAAAACTCCAGGAACAGGCGGACGCCAGCACC
>CAZZYR010000072.1:0-5693 GCA_964658235.1 uncultured Acetobacteraceae bacterium
CAATCGCATCCAGCCCCGTCACCCCATCCTCCAGCCGGAAATCGGCGATGATCAAATCCGGCGCGCTCCCGCCCTCCGCGGCACACACCTCCAGCGCGCGCGCCGCAGTCGGGCTGCCGCTCACCTTCATCCCCCACCCTGTCAGCAGCACGCTCAGCCCCTGCAACACATGCGGCTCGTCATCGATCAGCTGCACCCGCCGGCCCCGCAGCGTCGCCGGCCCGCCCCCCGCATCCGCAACACCCCTCGGCCGCTGCAAACACACCGGCGCCGCGCCGGACAGCGGCACCACAATCCCGAACAGACTCCCCCGCCCGGGAACCGACCGCACCACCATCGGATGCCCCAGCATGCGGGACACGCGCCGCACGATGGAAAGCCCCAGCCCCGCCCCCCGCGCGCTTCTGTCGCTGCCCTGCGGCAGCCGCCGGAACTCCTCGAAAATCTCCTCCTGCTCGCCGGCTGCAATCCCGATGCCGGTATCCCAAACCCCCACCAGCAGCCCGCCCGCCTCCCGCCGGTGCCCGATCAGCACCCCGCCCGCATGCGTATACCGCAGCGCATTGCTCACCAGGTTGCGCAGGATGCGCGCCAGCAGCTGCGGATCGCTCCGCACCACCGCATCCCCGGCGAACACCCGCAGCCGCAACCTATGCCGTGCCGCAATCAGCCCATACTCCGCGCCCACCCGGCGCATCACGTCGCCCACAGAAAAACTGCAGAACGCCGGCGAGGACACCCCCGCGTCCAGCTTGGCGATATCCAGCAGCGACGTGATCATGTCGTCCACCGAATCCAGCGCCGACAGCGCGTGCCTGACAAGTTCCCGATTCGGCGGGCTCATCCGCCGCTCGCTCAGTGCGGACGCAAACACCCGCGCCGCCGCCAGCGGCTGCAACAGATCATGATTCGCCGCCGCAAAGAATTTCGTCTTGCTCAAATTCATCTGCTCGGCCTCGGCCTTGGCCGCCAATATCTCCGCGTTGGCATGCACCAGTTCCGCCGTGCGCGCCTCCACGCGCCGCTCCAGCCCCTCATTGGCCTCCTGCAGTGCCCGGCTGATCGCCAGCTGCTCCGTCACATCCGTGAACGTCGCAACGCAGTGGCACCCCGGCATGATCGAACACCGCAGATCGATCGTCCGCCCATCCCCCGTCCGGTATTCCTGCCGCCTTTGCCCCGCGCACGGATCGGGCATGGAATGCACAAACCCCAGCCCCATCGCGTCCAGCCGCGACACGCACCAGGCCGACAGCGCGTCCGCCCCCTCCGGCCGCCCCGCCTCGCCCAGCAGCCGCAGAAACCCCGTGTTGCACGCCACCAGCCGCCGTGCCGGGTCGAACACGGACACGCCCTGGCTGATATTGTCCAACGTCGCCTGCAGGAGCACGGATTTCTCCTCCAGCTCCCGGCGGCGGCGGCGGGCCTCGTCCCGCTTGACCTCGGTGATGTCGGTGTAGAGGGACACCGTCCCGCCGCCCGCCACCCGCCGCTCGGACACCTGCAGCCACGTTCCGTCCTGGAACTCCAGCACGAACGGCTCGCCCGGGTCGCGATGCCGCGCCAGCCGGAACGCCTCCCACTCGTCCGCCACCGCTGGCAGCCCGCCCATCATCAGCCGCGGCGTGGCGCCCCGAACCAGGGTCGCAAACGGCGTCCCCGGCTCGGCCGGCAGATCGCCCCACAGCTCCCTGTAGCGTCCGTTGCTCACCACGATGCGGTCCGCCGCGTCGCACAGCACGATGCCCTGGTTGATCGCCTCGATGGCCGCCGCCATGCGCTGCTTGGCCTGCCGCTCCTGCTCGCGCGCCGCATTCAGCGCCGCCATCGCATCCGTCAGCGCCGCCGTCCGCTCCTGCACCTGGTTGCCCAGCGCCGCCGCCGTCTGGAACAGCGCAAACGCGTTGCCGTTCACATCCGGCCCGCGCTCGGATGCCTGCATCAGCGCACGGTTGATCTCCCGCAGCTTGGCGTTCTCGCGCAGCAGGGCAGCCACGCCATCCGCAGGCGAGGCAACCCCGGTGTCAGGCACCGATCGCAATCCCGGACAGGGTCTGGTTCACATGCATGGCCTCATATTGCTCGCCATACGTGCAAAAGCCCACCGCATTGTTCCGATCCATCAACATACCTGCACGGCGCCGCACCTGCAGCTGGTCCAGCTCCAGCCCGCGCAGGATGCAGTCGAACGCGATCACCGCCGCCGGCGGCCCCAGCTCCCGCGTCACCGCGGCAAAACTCTGCTCCAGATTGCCCACCAAGTCACCGCCCACCCCCACCGTCATCACAACGCCCTCGTCGATGGCGCAGAAGAACGTCAGGCTCAGATCCGCATTCACTTGCCGGATGGACCGCACGAAGCTCTGCTCGCCCACCCGCACCACCATCGGGTGCGTGGCGAACGTCGCCGGCGTCAGCTCCTCCACCCGCAGCCCGGTGATCCGCCCATATTCCGCCGCCGCCGGCTCCGCGTTGATCTGCGTCACCACCCGCCGCCGTGGATCCGCCCCGGTCACCACGAACTTCTCCGCCCCCGGCGCGAAATGCTCCGTCTTGAATGCCACGAATGCCCGCCGCGTCGCCACCACCGCAATCAGCGCGCAGTCCCGCCGGAACTCCCCGCCATACAGCACGAAGGTCTGCTCGAAATTCAGGCTGTCCCCGGCGCTCCCGCCGCGCAGCGGGATGCCCGCCAGCGCGCCGCAGGCGGCGCTCGCCACCAGCTCCTCGCAGCCGCACATCCCGTCGATCAGCGTGATGGCGAACAGGTTCTCGTGCCTGGCCCACGGCGCCGCGTCATAGATCGCCAGCCTGGTCCGCCGCACCGTGTCCTGCATGTCGGCCACGTCCATCCGGCTCAAGCCCTGGATCAACCCGATCGAGGCGGCAAAGTCCGGCCCGGCCAGGCTGATCCCGGAAATCGAGTGTTCTGCGTAGCCGCCCGGCCCTATCTCGCCAGAGGTGGTGCAACCGGCCAGAGCGGCGCCGGGAAAATGCAGCGCCAGCGCGGCCGCTAGGGCAGGGGTGTCGTAAGCGGGCGAGGCGAACAGCAGAACCAGGCAGCAATCGGGCTGCAGCAGCCCCTCCGCCAGTTCGCGCGCGGCGGCGTAGGGGTCGCTCGCCTGCGTGGCGGCGCGGCGGATGCCGGTCATGAAGAAAGGCCTTCTTTTTTGAAAAAAAGAAGCAAAAAACTTTTACGGGTGCTGTCGCCGGCGGTCACAATGGATGGTTCTGCTCGTCCAGAAGTGGGACGCCATAGTCTTTCAGGATTTGCGTGATCTGCGGCTGGAGTTTGGAAATCGCCTGGTTCAGCCGGCGGCGGAACGCCACGTCCGCGGGGCGCACGCCCATGGCGATGTGGTAGTCCAGCCGCACCTTGCTGTCCTCGGGATTGAGGAAAACGATGTGCAGCGGCAGCTTGTCGTGCTTGGCGTAGAAGCCGGCGATCGGCCCCCACAGCAGCGCGATGTCAATCCGCCCGGCCGCCAGGTCCGTCACCATCGCATGGCCCGGCTGGTCCAGCCGCGTGTCCACCATCAACTGGTAGATGGATGTCTGGTCCATCAGGTTATGCTGCACCACGAGGTTCGTCGGCGGCGTCGCGGCAATCAGCCCGAACCGGCGCCCCGCGATATGCCAGTCGCTCACCTTGTCCGTGGCGATATGGTCCGCGTCCCGCGTCATCATCACGTAGCCGGTGTGGAAATACGAATCGGTGGTGGACATGTCCTCCACGCCGGACACCGTGCCGATCACCACGTCGCATTTATGCTTCAGCAGCGTGCCGCGCACAAAACCCTGGCTGTCCGGAAACCACGTGTAACTCACATGCAGCTTCAGCTCGCCCGCCACCAGCTCGGCGATCTTGTTCTCGTAGCCCTCGCCCTTCGTATTCGAGAACGGCAGGTTCGCCGGATCCGCGCACACCCGCAAATCCGTCTGCGACACCAGATCCGGCATCGTCTGCGCCGCCGCCGGCGCTGAAACCAGGCCGAGGCAACCCAGCAAAACCCCCGTCATGGCCGGGCTTGATCCGGCCACCCACGCGGTCAGGCGGGCGTAAGCATGTCCCGCCACCGCGCGCGGACGCGCCTCCGCTTCCGCCATCATGGACTGTTTCAAGGCTCCATGTGCTCCGGATGCCCGCGCCCCAGCGCCCCATCGGACCGCGCCAGCAAATACGCGTAGATATTGTCGATATTGCCCACCACGTCCTCGTTCGTGCCGAACGCCGGCATCACGTTCTGCTGGGACGTCGTCACGTTCTTGCGGCCGTTGATGATGGTGTTCTCCACCTGCTCCTTGGACATCACCTTCAGGCTCTGCGTCAGATTCGGCGCGTAGGAACTGCCGGAGCCGTCCGGGCCGTGGCACCGCATGCACTGGTCACCGTAATACAGGTAGCCGTGATAGGTGTTGATATCCACCTTCCCGTCTTTCACCACGTAAGGCTTCTTGTCCGCGCCTGCATCTGTTGCGACCGACTTGGTGACAAGGGCGGTGGAAAACGCCAGCACGCAGCCGGCCAGGGCGGCGCCGTGCAGGAGGGAGAGACGTGCAGACATAACAAACTCCATGAAAAAGAAAGAAAGGCCTTCTTTTTTGAATAAAAGAAGCAAAAAACTTTTTCAGCTGAGCCAGGACTGTCCGGCAGGCACCCGGCGGGGCGCAAAAGTTTTTTGGTTCTTTTTCTTTCAAAAAAGAACGCCTCGCCCACGTTTCCGCAGGCGAGGCGCACCCGTCAACTCAAGTCTTAGTTGGACAGGCCGAACACCGTCAGCACGCCACCAAGCTGAGTGTAGTTGGACAGCTGCTTGTAGGCGCCAACAGCGCCCAAACCAGCATTGTCCTCGCTCAGGCCAGCCGCCATGCCGATGCCGGCCCAGCCGCCCACGCCGGACAGCACAGCCAGATACTGCTTGCCGTCATGCGTGTAGGTGTTGATGTTGCCGATGATGCCGGACGGCGTCTTGAACTTGTAGAGCAGCTTGCCAGTCTTCTGGTCCACCACCTTCAAGTTGCCATCGAGCGTGCCATACGCCACCACGTCACCGGCCGTCGCCAACGCGCCTGACCACACCGAGAACGTCTCCGGATCGGACCACTTGATGGAACCGGTGTTGACGTCATAGGCGATGAAGTTGCCCAGGTTGCTCTGGCCGGTCGGCGGATACATGGACAAGGTCGCGCCCACATACGGCTGGCCAGCGGTATAGCTCACCTTGAACGGCTCGTAATCCATGCAGACGTGGTTCGTCGGCACGAAGAACATGTGGTTCTTCGGGGAGTAGGAAGCCGGCTGCTCGTCCTTGCTGCCAAGCGCGGCCGGACAGACGTTCTTCGTGTTGTGGTCCGCACCCTGCACGCCAGGGCCGAACTGGTCCACCAGCACCGGCTTGCCGGATGCCAGATCGATCTTGGTCGCCCAGTTGACGGCCGGATCGTACTTCTCGGCCTCAAGCAGGTGGCCGTTCGTGCGGTCCAGCACATAGGCGAACCCGTTGCGGTCGAAATGCACCAGCGCCTTGGTCGGCTTGCCGTGCACCGGCACGTCGGCGAGAATCATCTCGTTGACGCCGTCATAGTCCCACTGGTCGTGCGGGGTCATCTGATAGACCCACTTGGCCTGGCCCGTGTCGGCGTCACGCGCGAACACCGTCATGGACCACTTGTTGTCGCCGGGGCGCTGCGTA
>CAZZYR010000072.1:5703-8506 GCA_964658235.1 uncultured Acetobacteraceae bacterium
TAGGGTTCCACGTGCCCGGATTGCCGGACCCGTAATAAACCATGTTCAGCGTCGGATCATAGGACACCCAGCCCCACGTGCCGCCGCCGCCGTTCTTCCACTGCTCGCCCTTCCAGGTCTTCGTCGAGCTGTCGGCGCCAACCGGCTTGCCCAATTCCATGGTCGTGTTCGGATCGAACTTGATCATGTCGTCGGTGCCGGAGCTGTAGGCCACCCAGGCCTTGCTGCCGTCCTTGATGTTATACGCAGTCAGACGGCCCTGGATGCCGAACTCGCCGCCGCTAATGCCGATGATCACCTTGTCCTTGACCACCAGCGGCGCGGACGTGCCGGTCTCTCCCTTGCCCGAGTCGCCGTCCTTGATCTTCCATGCAACCTTGCCGGTCTTGGCATCCAGCGCCACCAGGCTCGTGTCGGCCTGATGCAGGAAGATCATGCCCTGGCCGTAAGCAACGCCGCGGTTGACCGTGTCGCAACACATCACGGGAATGACGCTGCTGTCCTGCTTCGGCTCATACTTCCAGACGATGCGACCGTTATTCTTCAGGTCCAGCGCGAACACCGTGTTGGGGAACGGCGTGGACATGTACATCATGTCGCCGATCACCAGCGGTCCGCCCTCATGCCCGCGCAGCACGCCGGTGGAGAATGTCCAGACAGGACGCAGATTCTTCGCCGTGCTGGTATTGATCTGCTTCAGCTCGCTGTAGCGCTGGCTGGAGTAGTTGCCCAGCGGCATCACCCACTGGTTCGGATCCTTGGAAAGCTGCTGCAGCTCGTCGTTCGCGAAACTCGGGGCGGCCCCGAGGGTTACGACGCAGGCTGCGGCACAGGCTGAACTGATGAGAAGTCTTCTTGCGACGCTTGCCATGTGTTGCTCCTTGCTCCGCCCGAAGGCGCGTTTACTGTTATGCCCGGTAGCTTACCCGAATTCTGCCCGAACCGAAAAAGGTCAAGAGGCCGGTTGCCGCGGTGCGCATTTTTTCTTGATCAAACTGTTTGTCTTGCTCTCAACTGTCTCGCGTTGAACTCGCAGCCTCGTCGCCCGGTTTGACTATCGTGCTGCGCTGCACAAAAGCACCACGGCAATTCAGGCAGACGGCCGAAGCCCTGCCCTACACCACCGAAGACTGTCAGGCAACGTTAACACGGTGTTCGCCGCAAGTACGACTTTGGTAGGTCCTGATCCGGAAAGGTCCAGTGCTGCACTGCACCATTCCTGTTTTGACGTCCTCCCTCATGCACCCGCCTTACGCCCTTCAGGTCGGCGCCTGCTTCGGCATGTCCACCTCACACCGAAAACTCTTAAGAGAGTATTTCGGATGCTCCGCCAGATACGCCTGCGCCCGCTGCTGACCCGCCATCGTGCACCCGGCCGGCGAGGCGAAATCCTCCATCGGCACCCGCTTTTCCACGCAGGTCTTGGTGTCGGACGACAAGCAATATACGATGATGAGCTCAATCATTGTGCACTCCAAATGACCCACTGGTTGCCAGACCTGTCTACCCTCTTGCGTCCCGCAATACCCCCCGCTGCCAAATCGCGCCCCGCCAGTCTGCTGGCTTTATGCGCAGCCTGGCTGCTTGCGTCCGGGGCACACGAGGCCCGCGCGCAGGACCACCGCGCGCCGAAATTCGACTATCCAACCTCCGCGCGCGCCGATTATGTCTTCGGCTGCCTCGCCGCCAATGGCTTCCAGCACGCCAAGCTGGACGCATGCGCCTGCAGCATAGACGTCATCGCCAATTACATGACCTATGACGACTACGAACAGGCCAACACGATCATGAGCATGCAGCAGGCGGCCGTGGGCCCGCGCGGCGGCCTGTTTCGCGACACCCCCGTCGCCAAGCAAACCATGGAACGCCTGAACCGCGCCCAGGCCGAAGCACTGCTCCGCTGCGGCGAATAACGTTTCAATAAGCCAAAGAAAATTACTGGGCCGAAAATGTCTCCTCTCCCGCGCTCGCGGGAGAGGAAGGGGCCCAGCCTGTCAAGGCTGGGAAGGTGAGGGAGGTTCCGCCGCCGACTCGCGCCGCCGCCTCCCCCGTAACTTACTTCTTCGCTTCGGCGCAGGCGTAGGAGTTGATTTCCGCGCCCAGGGCGATTTCAACAAACTTCGGCGTTGTCCAGGCCATAAGGTCCTCCGTTTGACATCGTTCTAGGCCTGGAACCCCTCGCATGGGGCACAGGCCTCCCAGCACATAGTCCCTTCCGGCAAATCCGCAAATACGACGAAAGGCGGTCTCCGCTGAAAAGTCTTTTGTGCAGTGCAATGCAATATCGGAAAGTGCTTAACGCGGCGTTAGCGGACATTGGTCGATCTGGACCCTGCGCTTCGCCGGATTGACACTACCTCTTCGGAGCGCACACAGCACCGCCATTCCACCCAGGAGTCATGATGAACGACCGTCTTCTCGGCGCGCTTGCCATCGCCAGCCTCGCCATTGCCAGCCTGCCCGCCCATGCCGCCGGGGACGCCGCCGCCGGCAAAGTCCTGTTCACCCAGAAATGCGGCCTCTGCCACGCGCCCGTGGAAGGCCAGAACAAGATCGGCCCCAGCCTCTGGGGCGTCGTCGGCCGCCCCGCCGGCAGCCTCGCAACCTACACCTATTCGGACGCCATGAAGAACGCCAACCGCACCTGGAACGAAACCACCCTGGACGACTACCTGACCAACCCGCGCCAGAAGATCCCCGGCGTCAAAATGATCTTCGCCGGCCTCCCCGACGCGTCCGACCGCGCCAACGTCATCGCCTACCTCACCACCCTCAAGTAAATGCCCCCCCGTCGGGGGGGGGG
>CAZZYR010000073.1:0-8493 GCA_964658235.1 uncultured Acetobacteraceae bacterium
CCGGCATCAACGGCTCCGGCTACGCACCCGCGGATCTGAAGACCGCTTATGATATACCGGCACAGGGCGGCACGAAAACCGAAGTGGTCGCGATCTTCGGGCAGGGCGGCTACACGCCGAGCGATCTCGTCGCGTTCGAGCGGGCTTATAAGCTGCCGAACGTGAAAAATCAGCAAGTCGGTATCAACGGTTCCACCACCGGAGTTGCCGGCTCAGGCGCGGAGACCGAAGCCGATCTCGATGTGGAAATGGTGATCGGCCTGAACCCTGACGTGTCCAACATCATTGTCTATGAAGATAACCAGGATCCGTTCCAGACCGGCCTTCTGGACGGCATCAACCTGGTGGCCCAGGACAACAAGGCCAGCGTGTTCAGCATTTCCTACGGCCAGGATGAGGGGACCGAGGGCGCGGCGGCGGTCCGGGCCGAAGGCAAGGCCCTGGTTCAGTTGCAGACGCAAGGCATCACGGTGTTGGCGGCCGCCGGCGATCAGGGAGCGGCCGGTCAAACGGGCAGCGGTCTCAACACTTTGGATCCGGGATCGCAACCACTGCTCACCAGCGTCGGCGGAACCGATCTGAAAACGGGAAAGGGCGAAGTCTACGCAACCGAAGTGGTCTGGAACACCGAAGCTCGACAGAATGCGGCAACCGGCGGCGGCGCCTCTCGCTTTTGGCAAATCCCGAAGTGGCAGATTGTCAAAGGCGTTTCTGTGGCCAAGACGAACGGCGGTTCATCAAAGCGGCGCAACGTTCCTGACGTGGCGGCCGTTTCGGATGACTTGAATTCGCCGGTTTCGATCTACTCGTCCCCTCAAGGCGGGTGGTTCGCCATCGGCGGCACCAGCGCCGCCACACCGATTTGGGCGAGCTGGATTTCGATTTTCAATGGGACGCGTGTGGCGGCTGGCAAGCCGCGGCTCGGCTTCGTCAATCCGCTGGTCTACACGCTGGGCGAGGCAGGCAAGAACTTCCACGACGTGGTGGCCGGCAATAACAAGCCGGTGGGTGGCAAGGGCTACAGCGCCGGCACGGGCTACGACAATTGTACCGGCTGGGGTTCGATCGACGTGGCTAAGGCATTGCCGTCGTTCACGCGGTAAATCCCGCGCTTCGGACTGACGCGTTGCGAAAGCAAGGCGTCCCTTTTTGACAAAAGACGCAGAAGCTTTTCCCCGTGCTGTCCCCGGACGTCACGGATAAAAGTTTTTGTCTTTTTGAAAAAGGACTGCTTGCCTTAGTATACACCCGTCCGGGCGCGCTCCCGCGAAGCACCCCGAAATCACACAATGCGTATCCCTGCGTGCGGTGGATCGCCACGCGCCACAACGGACGCTGCGCCTTCGCCCCGGCGTTTCGCGAAGCAAAGGAAAAACATACGCGACCAATACGGGAAACGATTCCGCATTGATTTTCATGTCAAAGTTTCGATACCGTGCACAATATAAGTCCGTTCGATTCCCCAACCGCGAAACTAATGCCACACATGCACATTTTTTGAGCCATCCGAGCTTGTTTACCGGTCAGTATTGAAGTCGCGATCCGTCGGATGAATCATCAATAGCTTGCGGCCCTGTAAGATTCTCGTCATCGTGTGCAACGGGCGTCAACATCGCTTCGGGAACTGCTCACAATAAACCGGGAGTCCAAACCATTGAGGCATTTATTACTGGCGGCGGCGATGTTGCTTCCGGCCGCGGCGATCGCGGCTGCGCCAACGCTCACCACGGTCAACGGCGTCGCCGTAATCGAAGGGCACGGCGCGCCAGCCAAGCAGACGCACCCCTATTGGCGCCCGGCGGCGGGACGCATCACGGTCTTCAATAACCTCGGCACGCCTGTCAGTTATGACTCCACGCGTGCCAATGCCGTTGTGAATTTGGCCGGCAGTCCATACGCGGTCCAGCAATGGGTGGCGTTTCCGATTAAGCCGACGAAAAGCGTCACCCTGACTGAGATCGTGGAGGGTCTCAGCCATGTTCAGTCAGGAAAGCTCGCGACCATCGCTCTGTTGGCCGACAGTAATGGCGTCCCTGGAAAGGTGCTGACCGAGAAGACCTTCAACGTGACGAACGAGTTCGGTGGCTGCTGCAAGCTCGTCGTCTACAAAGTGACGGACGGCACGAAACTGCTCGCCGGCAAAACGTACTGGGTGGGTACGATCCTGCCAAGCAAGAGCGAAACCACAACCTATGTCGGCTGGGATTACGCCGTGCCAATTACAGGCGGCACCATTGCCGTAACCAGCTCCACACAGGGTGGCTGGCGTGTGAGCCCTAACCAGCCTGTCTCAGACTTTGCTGTCTTCGGCGAATAAACGCTCTCCAAGACATGCCGGCCGGATCTCGCCCGATCTGGCCGGGGATGCCGGCCACGATGCCGTTCCTGTTTCACCGTGAGGAGATGTGATGAAAACTATAATCGCTTTTGCTGTTGCCGCCACGTTTGGCTTTTCCGCGTTTCACACGGCGGCAGCAGCGCCTTCCGCCGCCGGTGCGGCTGCCGCCGAACCAGCGGCGCAAGACGGCCTGCGGGCCACCGCGGCCACCGTTCTCTACGCTCAAACATCGCACGCTTCGGGCACCGGTCATTCATCTCAAATATTCGAGTTTCGCTACGCACCCGATGACGACCAGCTCGCGGATGATTTCACAGTGCCCGCCGGCAAGACATGGACCGTGTCGGAGATCGAAGCGATAGGCATCTACAAGCTCTCGACTGCCGGGTCTAAGGCTGATTCTGAAAACGTGTTTTTGTATAAGGCAACGGCGGCCGGTTTGCCTGGCCTCAAAATCATGCAGCTCAACAAAGTCAAGGGCAAGGACACCAACGGAACCTTCGCCTTTACGCTGCCAAAGCCCGTCATATTGAAGGCCGGAACCTATTTCGTCTCCGTACAGGTCAATATGAATTTTGAAACAGAGGGAGAGTGGCTGTGGGAAGTGACGGCCAAAGGCACCAAGACTTTGGGTTCTTCTGCATTGTTTAGGAATCCACGGAATGGTTTGCAGTCTGGCTGCAAGACATGGAAAGCCGTTAACAGCTGTGTATTGGACTACTATCAGGCCGGCTCCGACGTTCTCTTCAAGATCCTCGGCACAGCCAACTGATCGCGCACAGTCCCGGTCATTCATGAGCGCGATCGTGACACACAGCTGTCGTTAAAGATGAGCTTTTGATTCCCGTGCTCACCTGACCGTAAGAAATTCGGCCGGGCACCTGATCTGGATTTCGGGTGTTTGTCCGGTTGAACGTTAACTTCAAATGGAGAGTAGACAATGAATAAGATTACGCTCGCCCAAATGCTCCGCACGTCGGCGGTCGCAGCGGCCGTCTTCCTGCCGGGTCTTGCTCAGGCCCAAGTCCTTCCCGCGCAGTCCTTGCAAGCGTCATCCGGCGGCACCGTCGCCACGGCCGGCGGCAGCGTCGCGCTCTCCAACGCGGCCACTGTTCTTTACAATCAAACTGCGAACCCCTCCGGCGATGGCGATGTATCGCAAAAGCTCGAAATCAAAGCGGATGACGATCAGATCGCGGATGATTTTACTGTTCCCAACGGCAAGACATGGACCGTGTCTCAGATCGTGGCGGTGGGTCTTTACGGACTTACGACTACCTCGGCCAGGGCAGATTCAGAAAACGTATTTCTCTATAAGGCGACGGCCGCTGGCTTGCCTGGCCTCAAAATCATGCAACTCAACAATGTCAAGGGTAAGGACACCAATGGGACGTTCGCCTTGACGCTGCCCAAGCCTGTCGCATTGAAGGCGGGAACCTATTTCGTGTCTGTGCAGGCCAATATGAATTACGAGACACAGGGCGTTTGGAATTGGGAAGTGACGAACGCGGGCACCAAGGCGAAGGGCTTTTCCGGCGTTATTCGAAATCCGGGGAATGGCTTGAGCACAGGTTGCACAAAATGGACCGCCATCAACAGCTGCACATTACATCCGCACGGCGTTGACTTTCTCTTCAAAATCCTCGGCACCGCCAGCTGATTGCAGTCGCTCCAGGCCCAATCCTGGGCAGAATTTTAACTTCAAATGAAGAGTGGAAAATGAAAAAGATGACTTTCGCCCAAATGCTCCGCACGTCGGCGCTCGCCGCCGCAGCCGCCCTGCCGGGTCTGGCACAAGCCCAAGGCGTTGCCGCGCAGTCCGTAAATGCGCCATCGGGCAGCACCATCGCCACGCCAGGCACCAGCATCGCGCTCCCCAATGCGGCTAACGTTCTTTACAATCAGACGGCAAACGGCGCCGCCGGCGTGTATCACGTCTCCCAAAAATTCGAGAAGGCGTATGCGTCGCGCGATGACCAGATCGCGGATGACTTTACCGTCCCCAGCGGCAAGACATGGACCGTCTCCGGGGTCGTCGCGGTAGGCTACTTTAGCAGCCGTCCGGGCACGTCCGAGAACGTATTTCTCTACAAGGCCACGGCCGCCGGCCTGCCTGGCATGAAAGTCATGGAATTTGACAACGTCAAAGGCAAGACGAGCAACGCGGTAACCAACGACGGAACAATATCCCTGACTCTGCCAAAGCCCGTGGTATTGAAGGCGGGAACCTATTTCGTTTCCGTACAGGCGAATTTGAGCCTGGAGACACAGGGCATCTGGGGTTGGCAGGTGACCGCCGCAGGTAATAAGACGAAGGGTTATGCCGCGGTAATTAGAAATCCAGGGAACGGGCTGAATTCAGGCTGCACAAAATGGAAGGCCATAAACAGCTGTCAATATAATCAGCAAGGCTCCGACTTTCTCTTCAAAATCATTGGCACCGCCAGCTGATTGCTGAGCGATCCCGGTCATTCGTGGCCGGGATCGTGAACAGTAGCTGTCGCGGAACGGCGATGTTCGTCCCTATCGCAAGCCCATACTAGGAAATCCGCTTTGCTCATTTGACCTACATGTGAGTGTTCGCCCGGCGGAACGTCAACTTCGAATGGAAAGTGCATGATGCGCAGAATAACGCTCTCCCGAATGCTTCGTACCTCGGCGCTCGTCGCGGTGGCCTCACTGCCCGGTCTGGCGCTCGCCCAATCCCTTCCTGCACAGCAGGTGCAAGTGACGCCGCGGGGCACGGTCATCACACCCGGCAGCAGCATCGCGCGCCCGGAAGATACGGGCATCCGCATGCACACCAACATCAAGTTCTTCGTACCCCGCGGGCAAGTGCACATCAATGCCGCGTCGCCCAGCGGCATATATGAAACGCCTGCATCGCTCGCCTGCCTTTACGGCGTCACAACCAAGGTCGCCGGCTGCAATCCCAAAACCCTGAAGGCGAATGCCACGGGCGGTTCGAAGATGATCGCAATCGTGGACGCCTATGACGATCCGAAGGCCGCGTCCGATCTCGCGGTTTACAGCAAGCAATACGGTTTGCCCGCTCCCACCAAATCGAATTTTGAAGTGGTCTATGCGGCCGGAACCAAGCCGGGCCAGGACCCCTCCGGCGGCTGGGAAGCCGAGGAATCTCTTGATGTGGACGTGGCCCACGCGCTCGCGCCGAACGCCAAGATCGTTCTGGTCGAGGCAGCCTCTGAAAGCACCGCGGATCTGCTGGTGGCCGAAACATTGGCGGCGAAGATGGTCGCACAAGCCGGCGGCGGCGAGGTTTCCAATAGCTGGGGCGGCACCGACTTCGGTGGCGAGGAAGCCTACGAATCCAGCTTTTCCCACGCCGGCGTTGTGTTTTTTGCTTCGGCCGGTGACGCGCCAGGCCCCCTCTTCCCCTCGATCCTGCCCAATGTCGTCAGCGTTGGCGGCACCTCCATCATTCGTTCGCCAGCCGGCTTCTTCCAGAACCAAACGAGCTGGGCTTCGACTGGTGGCGGCCCCAGCAGCTATATTCGGATACCGAGCTACCAGAAAGTCGTCTCCAAGATCGTCGGCACCAAACGCGGCGCGCCGGACGTCGCACTCGTTGCTGATCCCAACACTGGCGCTTGGATATACGACTCCATTCCCTATAATGGACAGCTGCTGAGCTGGCAGGTCGTCGGGGGCACCAGCCTCGCCTCGCCGGCCACCGCCGCGATTGTCAATGCGGCGGGCAGCTTCAAAAACTCGAGCGTCGCGGAACTCACCGATATTTATGCACATCTTGGGAAAGCCGCGGATTTCTCGGACATCAAGGGCGGCGGCTGCTCAAACGGTGGGGAAACCAGCGCTGTCAAGGGCTGGGACTTCTGCACGGGCGTCGGGACCCCTATTGGCAAAGGCGGCAAGTAGCATCACGAGACGCTAACGAAACGGCGCAACGGAGAGGGTTCAAGCCCCTCCCGGCGCGTCCAGGCCGGTTCCAATCGGGAACTTATTTCCCATTCACCTTTTTTGTAGAGTTTGTATCATGCGCTGGTTTGGCCAACATTCGAAAAATCTCGCTCTGGTCGCAGGAATTGCAACCATGACCCTGACGGCGATGGGAGCGACCGCGACGCCGCGTCTCGTCGTACAGCCGATCGATGAACTGCAGACGGCGGCGTTGCCCGGCAACGTGCGCCCGGAGGCCATCCGCGGAAACGATCGTGGGCCGGTTGCCGACAGCCTTGTGCTTGCGCACATGCAGTTGCTGCTCGCCCGTCCTGCGGAAACCGAGCAGGCGCTGGCGCGCGTCATCGACGGGCTGACCGACCCGGCCTCGCCGCATTACCATCAATGGATGACGGCGCAGCAATTCGGCGAAGCCTACGGGCCTGCCAACGAAGACGTGGCGCAGGTGACGTCGTGGTTGCAGAGCCACGGCTTCACGGTGAACGTGGTGCAGACCGGCCGCATGGTGATCGACTTCACCGGCACCGCCGCGCAGGTTCGCGAGGCGTTTCATACTGAGATCCACAACATCGACGTTCAGGGCACGGCACATATCGCCAACATGACCAGCCCGCGCATTCCGGCGGCGCTGGCCGGCGTGGTGCGGGGCGTGGTGTCGCTGCATGATTTCCGGCCGCACACGTCTTTCAAGCTGCGTCCGGACTATACCTTCCCCAAAGGCTCCACCACCGTTTATGCTGTTGTGCCGGCCGATCTTTCCACGATCTATAACTTCAAACCGCAGTTCAAGGCAGGCATTTCGGGCCAGGGCCAGACGATCGTGGTGATCGAGAATACGAACGTTTACAGTGTTGCGGACTGGCACACGTTCCGTTCCACCTTCGGCTTGAAGAGCTACACCTCCGGCAGCCTGGCGCAGGTGCATCCCGCGCCGGCCAGCGGCGCAAACAACTGCTCCAACCCTGGCGCGGTGCCCTCTTATGAACTCGAGGCGACGCTCGATGCGGAATGGGCGAGTGCCGGCGCGCCCAGCGCGGCGATCCAGGTTGCGTCCTGTGGGGACACAACAACGACGTTCGGCGGCCTGATCGCGCTGCAGAACGTGGTGAACGCCAAGACCCCGCCGGCGATTGTCAGCCTGAGCTACGGCGAGTGCGAACGGTTTAACGGCGCCGCCGCAAATGCGGCCTACAACACCGTCTATCAGCAGGCCGCGGCCGAGGGCATTTCCGTCTTTGTCAGCTCGGGCGATGAGGGTGCGGCAAGCTGCGATGCCGGCCAGAAGACCGCCGCGCACAACATCAGCGTGAACGGCTTCGGCTCCACACCTTACAACGTGGCCGTGGGCGGCACCGATTACAGCGACACCTATGCGGGCACCAACAGCACCTATTGGAACGCGACCAATACGGTGGCCGACGGGTCCGCGAAGTCGTATATTCCGGAAATCGCCTGGAATGATTCCTGCGCCGGCGTCCTGCTCGCATCCAAGTCGGGCTTCAGCACCACGTATGGCGCGGGCAGCTTCTGCAACAGCACGGCCGGCGCCAAATACCTTCTGACCGCCAGCGGCAGCGGCGGCCCGAGCAACTGCGCCACCTTTACGAACGGAGTTTGCAAGGGCTATGCCAAGCCGAGCTGGCAGAAGCTGGTCGGCAACCCCGCCGACAAGGTGCGTGACCTTCCGGACATCTCGCTGTTCGCCGCCAATGGCGTATGGGCCCATTACTACTTGCTGTGTGATAGCGATTCGGCCGACAGCGTCACGTGCTCCGGCGCGCCGAGCGGATGGTCCGGTGCGGGCGGCACGTCGTTCTCCTCGCCCATCATGGCGGCCGTTCAGGCGCTGGTGAATCAGAAGAAAGGCGCGGCGCAGGGCAATCCGAACCCCACGCTTTATTCGCTCGCACGGAAGTCTTACGGCACGGCTGGCAGCAGCATCTGCAATTCCAGCAACGGCACCGCCTCCAGCGCTTCCTGCGTGTTCCATGACGTGACGCTCGGCGACATGGATGTGGATTGCGACGGCACGCAGAACTGCTACCGGCCGAGTGGCACTTACGGTGTGCTCTCCACCAGCAAGACAAGCTATATGAAGGCCTATGGCGCGACGACCGGCTGGGACTTCGCGACCGGCATCGGCACCATCGACGTGAACAACCTCGTCAACAACTGGTAACGGGAGGGCTTTGCGTCCGGCGCCGCGCCGGACGAAG
>CAZZYR010000074.1:0-8461 GCA_964658235.1 uncultured Acetobacteraceae bacterium
GACCAAAAAACTTTTATCCACACGATCGTCGGATAAAAGTTTTTTGCTTCTTTTTTTTCAAAAAAGAAGGCCTTGCTTCCTACCTTTGACAGAAGAGTACGATGGACAACCAGAACATCCGCATTCGCCTCAAGGCGTACGATCACCGCGTGCTGGACACCAGCACGAAGGAGATCGTGAACACGGCGAAGCGCACGGGTGCCCGGGTTCGCGGTCCCATTCCGTTGCCCACGCATATCGAACGGTTCACCGTGAACCGCTCGCCGCACGTGGACAAGAAGAGCCGCGAACAATTCGAGATCCGCACGCATCGTCGCCTGCTGGATATTGTGGAACCCACTCCGCAAACCGTGGACGCGCTGATGAAGCTCGATCTCGCGGCCGGCGTGGATGTCGAGATCAAGATCTAACCGGACGCAAATACTTCGAGTTGCGACGCTAGGGATCGTTAAGAGGCGAATATGCGCACGGGTTTGATAACACGTAAGTTGGGGATGACCCGGCTTTTCAAGGACGACGGGAGCCACGTGCCCGTCACCGTCCTGCACCTCGATGAGGTTCAGGTGGTAGACGTGCGCACGCAGGAGCGGGACGGTTACACCGCTTTGCAGATCGGCACGTCCATCGCCAAGGTGAAGAACGTCAGCAAGGCCAACCGCGGCCACTATGCCCGCGTGAAGGTTGAGCCGCGCCGCAAGCTGGTTGAGTTCCGCTGCTCACCTGATGCGGTGGTCGAGCCCGGTGCCGTGATCACTGCCGCGCATTTCGTGCCTGGCCAGAAGGTCGATTGCACGGGCACCACAAAGGGCAAAGGTTTTGCCGGCGCCATGAAGCGCTGGAACTTCCGCGGCCTGGAAGCCAGCCACGGCGTGTCCGTCAGCCACCGTTCGCACGGCTCCACGGGTAACCGCCAAGATCCAGGCAAGACGTTCAAGAACAAGAAGATGGCTGGCCATCTTGGCCAGGATCGCATCACCACGCAGAACCTGGTCATCGCCCAGGTGGATGTCGCCCGCGGCCTGATCATGGTCCACGGCTCCATCCCGGGCGCCAAGGGCGATTTCGTCCTTGTGCGTGATGCGGTCAAGCGCGCGCGCCACGCGGATGCGCCATTCCCCGCCGCGCTGGCCGGGTGAGGATCAGACGATGAAGATCGATATCATCACCCTTGATAACGCCGCGGCCGGTGAAGCTGAGCTGCCGGATGCGATCTTTGCGGTCACGCCCCGCAAGGACATCATGGCGCGTGTGGTGCAGTGGCAGTTGGCAAAGCGCCGCTCCGGCAACCACAAGGTGAAGGGCATGGGCGAAGTGTCCGGTACCACCAAGAAGCCTTACAAGCAGAAGGGCACGGGTAACGCCCGTCAGGGCAGCCTGCGTTCGCCGCAGTTCCGCACCGGTGGCGTCGTCCACGGCCCCGTCGTGCGTGACCACGGCTATGACCTGCAGAAGAAAGTGCGCCGCCTAGGCTTGATCAGCGCGCTGTCGCAGAAGCAGGCCGAAGGCAAACTCGTCGTGATCGATGCTGCCACGGCCTCGGTAAAGACCAAGGAATTGGCCGCCAAGCTCAAGGTCCTCGGCTGGACCAGCACGCTGTTCATTGATCACGCCGTGGATGCGAACTTTGCGCGCGCCAGCGCGAACATCCACCGGGTGGACGTGCTCCCCACGGTGGGTGCCAATGTCTATGACATCCTGCAGCACGACCTGCTGGTGCTCACCACTGCGGCTGTTGAAGGATTGAGGGAGCGCCTGGCATGACCGTCATTGCCAATGTGCATCGCCGTGCCGCGAACATGTCGCGCGAATCGATGTTCGAGATGATCCGCTCGCCGGTCATCACCGAAAAGGCCACGCTGCTGACGGAGCGCAACCAGATGGTGTTTCGCGTTGCCATTGACGCCACCAAGCCGGAAATCAAGCGCGCCATCGAGACGCTGTTCAAGGTTAAGGTCACCGGCGTTAACACGCTCGTGCAGAAGGGCAAGACCAAGCGTTTCAAGGGCCGCCCCGGCGTGCGCTCGGATGTGAAGAAGGCCTATGTGCAGCTCGCGGAAGGTCAATCCATCGACCTGACGACCGGCTTGGCCTGAGGGTAGGAACATGGCACTCAAACAATTCAAACCCGTCACTCCCAGCCTGCGCGGCACGGTCCTGATCGACCGCTCCGAGCTGTGGAAGGGCAAACCCGTCAAGCTGCTCACCGAGGGCAAGCACTCCACGGGTGGGCGCAACAACCACGGCCGCACCACAAGCTTTTTTCGCGGCGGCGGTCACAAACAGAGCTACCGCATCGTCGACTTCAAGCGCCGCAAGTTTGATGTCGCCGCCACAGTCGAGCGTCTGGAGTATGACCCGAACCGTACCGCGTTCATCGCGCTGATCAAATACGCCGATGGCGAGCTGTCCTATATCCTGGCACCGCAGCGCCTGAAGGCCGGTGACAGCGTGGTGGCCGGCGCCAAGGTTGACATCAAGCCAGGCAACGCGATGCCATTGGGCGCCATCCCGGTCGGCACGATCATCCATAACGTCGAGATGAAGAACGGCGCCGGCGGCAAGATGGCGCGCGCGGCTGGCACCTATGCCCAACTCGTCGGCAAGGATGCAGGCTACGCCCAGATCAAGCTGCAGTCCGGCGAACTCCGCGTGGTGCGCGCCGAATGCATGGCGACCGTGGGCGCCGTGTCCAACGCGGACAACATGAACCAGAGCTTCGGTAAGGCCGGTCGCGCACGCTGGATGGGCCGCCGTCCGCATAACCGCGGTGTTGTGATGAACCCGGTGGACCACCCGCATGGCGGCGGCGAAGGCCGCACCTCGGGCGGCCGTCATCCGGTGACACCTTGGGGCAAGCCGACCAAGGGTGCCAAGACGCGCGTCAACAAGCGGACGGACAAGCTGATCATCCGCCGCGCGAGCAAGGGTAAGTAAGATGGCACGTTCCGTCTGGAAGGGCCCGTTCGTGGACGGGTATATGCTGGGGAAGGCCGAAAAGGCGCGCGCCTCGGGACGCAACGAGATCATCAAGATCTGGTCGCGCCGCTCGACGATCCTGCCGCAATTCGTTGGCCTCACCTTCGGCGTTTACAACGGCCATAAGTTCCTGCCTGTGCAGGTCAACGAGAACATGGTCGGCCACAAATTCGGCGAGTTCTCGCCCACGCGCACCTTTACCGGTCACGCGGCTGACAAGAAGGCGAAGCGGGGATGAGCAAGCCCAAATCACCGCGTCCTGTGGCGGACACGGAAGCGCAATGCGTGCTGAGCAATCTGCGAGTCAGTCCGCGCAAGTTGAATCTGGTCGCAGGCCTTATTCGTAACCAGCCTGCTGCGAAAGCCGTTGCCACGCTCACGTTCAGCAAGCGCCGGATCGCGCATTCCGTGCGCAAGGCGCTGGAAAGTGCTATTGCGAATGCGGAGAACAACCATCAGCTCGACGTCGACCAGTTGGTCGTCACGCGCTGCGAAGTCGGCCGGTCCATCGTCATGCGCCGCTTCCACGCCCGTGGGCGCGGCCGCGCCGCGCGTGTCGAAAAGTGGTTCAGCCACATGAAGATCGTCGTTGCCGAGCGCGACATGTCCGCGGCACCGGCAACCGAGAAGAGGGCCGCCTGATGGGTCACAAAGTCAATCCGATCGGGCTGCGGCTCGGCATCAACCGCACCTGGGACTCGCGTTGGTTTGCCGGCGCGGATTACGCCAAGCTGCTGCATGACGATCTTAAGTTGCGCGCGCATTTGCGCAAGAAGCTGTCCGGCGCCGGCGTCTCCCGCGTGGTCATCGAACGTCCGGCGAAAAAGCCGCGCGTCACGATTTACGCAGCACGCCCCGGTGTGGTCATCGGCAAGAAGGGCCAGGACATCGAAGTCCTGCGCAAGGACCTTGCCAAGATGGCCAAGGCCGAGGTGTCGCTGAACATCGTCGAAATCCGCAAGCCGGAGATCGATGCGACGCTCGTCGCCGAGAACATCGCCCAGCAACTGGAGCGCCGCGTGGCTTTCCGCCGCGCCATGAAGCGCGCCGTGCAGTCCGCGATGCGTCTCGGCGCGCAGGGCATCCGGATCAATTGCGGCGGCCGTCTCGGCGGCGCGGAAATCGCGCGCGTCGAATGGTATCGCGAGGGCCGCGTCCCGCTGCACACGCTGCGCGCGGACATCGATTACGGCGTCGCCACCGCCAAGACCACATACGGCACGTGCGGCGTAAAGGTTTGGATCTTCAAGGGTGAGATCTTGGCCAACGATCCCACGGCACAGGACCGCCGCGCCGCCGAACAGGCGCCGCAGCGCTAAGGATTAGAGAGACATGCTTTCCCCCAAGCGGACCAAATTCCGCAAAGCCCATAAGGGCCGCATTCACGGTCTGGCCAAAGGCGGCACCGCGCTGAATTTTGGCCAGTTCGGCCTCAAGGCAATGCAACCGGAGCGGGTGACCGCGCGCCAAATTGAGGCCGCCCGCCGCGCCATCACGCGCGCCATGAAGCGCGCTGGCCGTGTATGGATCAGGATCTTCCCGGACGTTCCCGTCTCGTTGAAGCCCGCCGAGGTCCGCATGGGCTCTGGTAAGGGCGCGCCCGAGTTCTGGGTCGCCCGCGTCAAGCCCGGCCGTGTCATGTTCGAAATCGACGGCGTTCCGGCCGACGTGGCGCAGGCGGCGCTTACCCTTGGTGCGGCCAAGCTGCCGATCAAGACAAAATTCGTCGTACGTCAGGGTGAGGGTTGATCATGACCAAAGCCACCGACATTCGCGCCAAGAGCAACGACCAGCTTGGCACCCTGTTGCTTGACCTTCGCCGTGAGCAATTCAACTTACGCTTCCAGCGCGCGACTGGTCAGAACGAGGGTTCGGCGCGCGTGAAGGCCGTGCGGCGCGACATCGCGCGCATCAAAACCATTCAGGCGGAAAAATCCTCCGCCGCCAAAGCCTGAAAGGAGCCTTAGCACCATGCCAAGGCGTGTACTCACCGGCCGCGTGACGAGCGACAAGATGGACAAGACGATCACCGTCCTAGTCGACCGTCGCATCATGCATCCGCTGTATAAGAAGTTCATCCGCCGCTCGAAGAAGTATGCGGCGCATGATGAAGTCAACGCGTGCAAGACCGGTGATATGGTCCGCATCGTGGAATGCGCGCCGATTTCCAAGCGTAAGACCTGGACCGTGGTTGAGCGGAACGGCGCCGTTGTTGATGGCGCGTCTGCCAGCGCGCTGGCGGCTCTGGAGGCGCGTGCCCACAGCCATGTGGCCGCGCATCCGAACGTCACTCTCGTTCCGGACGTGCCTGCTCACGCCGACGCGTCCGCATAAGGGGCCCGGAACATGATCCACGCAGAATCCAACCTGGAGGTCGCCGACAATTCCGGCGCACGCCGGGTCCAATGCATCAAGGTGATCGGCGGCTCCAAGCGGAAGTTCGCCTCCGTCGGCGACGTCATTGTCGTTTCCGTCAAGGAAGCCATCCCGCGCGGCAAGGTGAAGAAGGGCGACGTTCACCAGGCCGTCATCGTGCGCACCAGCTTCCCCGTGCGTCGCGCCGATGGTAGCGCCATCCGCTTCGACACGAACGCCGCCGTATTGATCAACAAGCAGCAGGAGCCGATCGGCACCCGCATCTTCGGCCCGGTTGTGCGTGAACTGCGTGCGAAGAAGTTCATGAAAATCATCTCGCTCGCGCCGGAGGTGCTGTGATGGCCGCCCGTATTCGCAAGGGTGACCGCGTCGTCGTCATCACCGGCGCAGATCGCGGCAAGCGCGGTGAAGTGCTGCGCGTGATGCCGAAGGAAGACCGCGCCGTGGTCCAGGGCGTCAACATCGCCAAGCGCCACACGAAGCCCACCGGCATGGGCAATCCGGGCGGCATTGTGGAGAAGGAGGCGACCATCCACCTCTCCAATATCGCGCTGATCGACCCGGAGACGGACAAGCCGACCCGTATCGCGCACCGCGTGCTGGATAACGGCAGCAAGGCACGTGTCGCCCGCGGCAGCGGCCGCGTGATCGAGGCTTGAGGACCATGAGCGAAACAGCAGCCACCCCGACCCGCCCGACGCCGCGCCTGCAAAAGCGTTACGCCGAGGAAGTGCGCCCGGCCATGCAGAAGGCGTTCAACTACAAGAACCCGATGCAGGTGCCGCGCCTGGAGAAAATCGTCATCAACATGGGCGTTGGCGAAGCCGCCGGCGACCAGAAGAAGCTCGATGCCGCGGTCGCTGACCTCACGCTCATCGCCGGCCAGCGCCCGGTGAAAACCGTTGCCAAGAAGGCCATCGCCGGCTTTAAGATCCGTGAGGGCCTGCCCATCGGCACCAAGGTCACGTTGCGCCGCGCCAAGATGTATGAGTTCTTGGATCGTCTGGTGACCATCGCGTTGCCGCGTGTGCGGGACTTTCGCGGCATGTCCGGCAAGGGTTTCGATGGCCGTGGCAACTTCGCCATGGGCCTGAAAGAGCAAATAATCTTTCCGGAAATCGCCTACGACAAGGTCGATGCCGTCCGCGGCATGGATATCGTCATCGTCACCACCGCCAAGACCGACGACGAGGCCCGCGCGCTGCTTAAGGCGTTCGATCTACCGTTCGTCACCACGCCGACCGCCTGAGACTTCCCCGTTGATTTTGGGGCAACCGATGTTTGGAAAACCGCTGGCCGAAGCCTGCAGGTTCCGGAGGACAAGACACGATGGCTAAGACTTCCGCCGTCAATCGCAACATCAACCGCGAGAAGATGGTCAAACGCGACCGCAGCAAGCGGAGCAAGCTCAAGGCCCAGATGATGGACCGCGACGCGCCCGTGGAAGAGCGCTTCGAAGCGTCCATGAAGCTCGCCCAGCTCCCGCGCAACGGCAGCCGCACCCGCGTGCGCCTTCGCTGTGAACTCACCGGCCGTTCGCGGTCCAACTATCGCAAGTTCAAGCTGTGCCGCATCGCGCTGCGTGACCTGGCCAGCTCGGGACAGATCCCTGGCATGGTCAAGGCCAGCTGGTAAGGGGCGCCGCACATGTCGATGTCAGATCCATTGGGTGACATGCTCACCCGCATCCGCAATGCGCAGGGCAGCCGCCACGCGTCCTGCGTCTCGCCGGCCAGCAAGCTGCGCGCCAACGTGCTCGATGTGCTCAAGCGTGAGGGCTACATCCGCGGCTTCGCGGCCGAGGAGCTTCGTCCCGGCGTGGCGCAGTTGCGCATCGAGCTCAAATACAGCGAGGGCGAGCCGGTCATCAAGGAAATCCACCGCGTGTCCAAACCCGGCCGCCGCGTCTATTCCAAGATCCAGGAATTGCCGCGCGTCTATGCCGGGCTGGGCGTGTCCATCCTGTCCACTCCGCGTGGCGTGTTGAGCGATGCCGAGGCGCGCGCTGCCAATGTTGGCGGCGAAGTCCTTTGCCGCGTATTCTGAGGAGGCACGGAACATGTCTCGCGTAGGCAAATACCCGGTCGATGTCCCAGCGGGCGTCACCATCAACATCGCCAACAACATCCTGACCGCCAAGGGCAAGCTCGGTGAGCTGCATCTGCCGTTGACGGAGCACGTCGAAACAACAGTCGATGGCGGCAAAGTCAGCGTCAAGCCGAAGTCCAACGTGGCTCAGGCCCGCATGATGTGGGGCACCACGCGCGCCAACATCGCCAATATGATCAAGGGCGTCTCCACCGGCTATACGAAAACCATGGAGATCACCGGCACCGGCTATCGCGCCAGCGTGCAGGGCACCAACCTGGTGATCAACCTCGGTTTCAGCCATGATGTGGTCTATCCGGTCCCGGCCGGCATCAAGATCACCACCCCGCGCCCCACCGCGATCATGGTCGAAGGCGTGGACAAGCGCCTCGTTGGCCAGGTTTCCGCGGAAATCCGAGGTTACCGTCCGCCGGAGCCCTATAAGGGCAAGGGCGTGCGCTATATCGACGAGACGATCCGCCGCAAGGAAGGTAAAAAGAAGTGAGCGCCCGAGTGGATCTCCGGCAGCGTCGGCGCGAGCGCCTGCGCTTCCAGTTGCGTCAGAAGGCTGTGGGCCGTCCGCGCCTGTCCGTCTTCCGGTCCGGCAAGCACATCTATGCCCAGGTCATCGACGATGTGGCCGGCCGCACGCTGGCCGCCGCCTCCACCCTGGATGCCAGCCTTCGCGAAGGCCTGCGCACCGGCGCAGACAAGGAAGCCGCGGGTGCCGTCGGCAAGCTTGTCGCTGAGCGCGCGGTTGCCGCTGGCGTCACGCAGGTCGTCTTCGACCGTGGCTCCTATATCTATCATGGCCGCGTCAAAGCGCTGGCCGAAGCCGCCCGAGAGGGCGGCCTGTCCTTCTAAGGGGATCGAACATGGCACGTGAACCCAGGGAAGGCGGCGGCGACAACCGCGGCAAGCGCAACGATCGTGGCCGGGACCCCGTCCGCGAGCGGGACGGCGGTGACGAACTGATCGACAAGTTGGTCACCATCAACCGCGTCGCCAAAGTGGTGAAGGG
>CAZZYR010000075.1:0-8459 GCA_964658235.1 uncultured Acetobacteraceae bacterium
TTGCAAGATGCCGTGGTGGGCCAGGACGGCGACACCGTCACACAGGCGCTGCCGGGGCGGGCGGCGGGCAATTACCTGGTGCACTGGAGCGTGGTGGCGCATGACGGCCACCGGACCGGCGGCAGCTACAGCTTCCATGCCGATACGAAATGACACTGCTGCTGCACGCCATGCGGGGGCTGCACGTGGCGGCGGTCTCGTTTGCCGCCGGCGCCGGTTTGAGCGGCGCCCTTGGGGGCGCCGAGGCTCGGCGGGCCGCCTCTGACGCGTTGCGGCCGTGGGTTGCGGGCGCGGTGGTGGCGGCGATCGCCACCCAGGGCCTTCTGCTGGAGACACATGCTGCCGAGCTACTGGATACCGCGGGGCTGCCAGCCCCAGGGGGCACGCTGGCGGTGGCACTGCGGAGCTGGGTCGGGCGGCTGATGCTGGCCGAAAGCGTGGCGCTTGGGCTTGCGCTCCTGCTGGTGCTGGCCAGGATGCGGGGGCTCTGGACCGGTGCAGTGGCGCTGTTCTGTCTTGCCGCCATCGCGCTGGCGAGCCATGCCGGTGCGGAGGGTGGGCGGCTGCTGACGAGCGCCTCGCTGATCCACGTGCTGCTGGCCGGGCTGTGGTTCGGCAGCCTGCCGGCCTTGCTGGTCTCAGCGCGTGGCGATGCACGTCGGGGCGGCGACTGGCTGAGGGAGAGACTTGCGGCGTTTTCCCGGCTTGCCTTGCCAGCCATGGCTGCGATCGTGGCGACGGGCACGGGCTTGGCGTTTTGGACCACCGGGGGCCAGGCCGGCCTGTTTGGCACCCGCGCCGGGGCGGTGCTGTTGGCCAAGGTGGCGCTGGTGGCAGGAGCGTTGGGCTGCGCGGCGTCGCTCAGGCGCCGGCTGGCGTCAGGCCGAACGCTGCCTGCTGCCATCTTCCGACGGCCACTGCAGGTGGAGACGGGCCTGGCCTTCCTGGTGGTTCTGCTGGCTGGCGTGCTTGCCGGGTTGCCCCCTGGCGCCCATGCGGAGATCGCGTGGCCCTGGCCGGTCCGGCTGGCGCCAGGCACGGCATGGCTGACCGGGCAGGGGTCCGCGGCCGCAATTGCCGGGGGCTTGGCCATGGTCGCCGTCGGCGTAGGGTTCGGTGCGACCGCGGCGCGCGGCCGGCGTCCCCGCACCCTGGCGGCGGGCGGCCTCCTGGGCGTGCTTGGGGTGGCCACGGCCGTGCCGGCGGCTTGCGTTCCGGCCTATCCGACCAGTTTCGTGCACATGCAGGTGCCCTATGACGCTGCCTCCGTTTCTGCAGGAGCGGGGGTTTATGACGGGAACTGCGCGACCTGCCACGGTCGCGCCGGCCATGGTGACGGGCCGGCCGGGCTGGCCATGAACCCGCGTCCGGCGGACCTGACGGCGCCGCATCTGGGCTATCACACCCATGGCGAGTTGTTCTGGTGGATTAGCCATGGCTATCCTGGCTCTGCCATGCCGGGCTTCGCGCAACGCCTCGCGCCGGAGCAGCGGTGGAGCGTTGTCGCCTATCTCATGGCGTTGTCCCAGGGCTACCAGGCGCGCGTGCTCCAAGCCGCACCGGTTCCGGGCGATCCGTGGTTGCCGGCGATCGATTTTCCGCTCGATAATCAAACCACCCTGGCTGATCTGCGGGGTTTGCCGGTGGTCCTGCTGTTCATGAACGCGCGCGGTTCGGCGGCCGCGGACTGGCTGGCGCCGCTGGGCGGCGTGCTGGGCGCTGCTCGTGCAAGGGTCATCGCGGTCGTCCAGCCCGGCATCGCCGCCCCCCGCGCCGTGCAGAGCGTCAGTGACTCAAGCGGGATCATCTGGCGGGCCTGGTCGAACGACCGGCGGAGCCTTGCCCACCCGGATTTCAGCGACCGCGATCCGCCGCCGGCTTTGCTGGGTGTGCTGATCGACCGGTTTGGCTTCGTGCGCGCCCGTTGGCGCAGCGACGAGCCCGAGGAGATGCCCGGCGCGGCCGAGCTGGCTCAGTCCTTTGCCGCGCTGCAGGCCGAACCACAACTTGCGGACCCCGATACCCATGGAAGCTGATCCGAATATCGCCCTGCCGCGGCGCCGTCCTGCACACAACTTTGCGAAAGGAGGATAAGATGCGCGGATTGATGCAGGATCGGCAGCTGCTGATCTCCTCGTTGATCGACCATGCGGCCGATTGCCATGGCGATACCGCCATTGTCTCGCGGGAGACTGATGGCAGCCTCCATGCCTCAGATTGGGGTAGCGTGGCGCAGCGGTCGCGCCGGCTTGCCGGGGCGCTGGGACGCCTGGGGGTGAAGGCCGGGGATCGTGTGGCGACGCTGGCATGGAACACGCACCGGCATCTGGAGCTGTATTACGGCATCACCGGTACTGCAGCCGTGTGCCACACGGTCAATCCGCGGTTGTTCTTTGATCAGATCGTCTACATTGTCCGCCACGCTCAGGACAGCATCCTGTTCTTTGACGACAGTTTTGCCGATCTGGTGGCACGGCTGCAGCGCGCGGTCCCGCAGATCAGGCATTGGGTGCTGCTCGGCCAGCGCCGGTCCACGCCTGAACTGGATTCGATCGCCGGCTTGCTGTTCTACGAGGAACTGGTGGCGGCCGAGGACGGCAGTTTCGCGTGGGCCGAACCGGATGAGCGTGACGCGGCCTCGCTTTGCTATACGTCTGGCACCACGGGCGATCCGAAAGGCGTGCTCTACTCGCATCGCTCGACGGTGCTGCATGCCTATGGGGCTTGCCTGCCGGATTCGTTCGATATTTCGGCGCGTGACGTGCTTCTACCGGCGTCCTCGATGTATCACGCGAATGCGTGGGGCGTGCCCTACGCTGCGGCGGTGGCGGGGGCGCGCCTTGTCCTGCCGGGCGCGCGGCTGGACCCGGCGAGCCTGCATGCGCTGATCGGGGATCATGGCGTCACCCACGGCTTTGGGGTGCCGACCATCTGGGCGAGCTTCGCGCAGCATTTGGAGGCAAGGGGCCTGCAACCGGCTGGGCTGCGGCGGCTGGTGATCGGCGGCGCCGCGTGCCCGCCGGCGCTGGCCGAGACCTATGCGCGGCTGCATGTGGAGGTGCGTCAGCTCTGGGGCATGACGGAAACGAGCCCCCTGGGCGTGGTGGGCGCGCCGAAAGCCGGGCAGGAGGGCCTTGCAGGCGCGGAGTTGGCCACATTCCGCGCGCAGCAGGGCCGCACTGTGTTCGGCGTGCAGCTCAGGATCGAGGACGAGACCGGCGCCGAATTGCCACGTGACGGGGTGACCGCCGGCAACTTGATGGTGCGTGGCTGGTGGATCGCCGAACGCTATTTCGGCCAGACGCATGATGCGACCCGCGCCGGCTGGTTTCCCACCGGCGATGTGGCAACGCTCGATCGAAATGGCTTCATGCGGATCACGGACAGGGCCAAGGACGTGATCAAATCGGGCGGCGAGTGGATCAGCTCGATCGACCTCGAGAATGCGGCCGTGGCCCATCCGGCGGTGGCCGAGGCGGCGGTGATCGGGGTCGCGCACCCGAAATGGGACGAGCGGCCCGTGCTGATCCTGCGCCTGAAGCCGGATGCGCAGCTTGAGCCGGGTGCCATGATCGCCTTCCTGACCGGGCGGATCGCGAAATGGTGGCTGCCTGATGACGTGATCGTAATGGATGAAATTCCCCATACCGCCACAGGCAAAATCCAGAAGGCCGTCTTGCGGGCGCAGTTCGCCAACCATCTGCAGCCCGTTGCGGTCGCATGACCATCCTTGCCTTCCCCCTTGTTCAATCGGAGACTCTGTAATGGACAGCTATAAACTGCTGATCGGCGGCGCCTTGGTCGATGGTGACGCGACGATGGAGGTGATCAATCCTGCCACCGAGGAAGTGCTGGCGCACTGTCCGCGCGCTTCAGCCACGCAAGCCAACGCAGCGGTGGACGCGGCGGACGCCGCTTTCTCCGGCTGGGCCGCGACGCCGATTGGCGAGCGCCGCGCGGCGATCCTGAAATTGGCGGACCTCCTGGCGCAGGAAGCGGCCCCGCTCGCCCGTCTGCTGACGCAGGAGCAGGGCAAGCCGTTGCCTGAGGCCGCGGCCGAGATCGCCTACACGGAAGCCTTCATACGCCATCTTGCCACCTTCGATCTGCCTGTGCAGGTGCTGGAGGATGGACCGACGCGGCGTGTGGAAGTGCATCGCAAGCCGGTGGGTGTGGTGGCGGCTATTGTTCCGTGGAACTTCCCCATTCTGCTGATTGCCTTCAAGCTGCCGCCGGCGCTGCTGGCCGGCAACACCATCGTCGTCAAGCCGGCACCCACCACGCCACTGACCACATTGAAATTCGGCGAGCTGTGTGCGCGGGCTTTTCCGCCTGGCGTGGTCAACATTATCACCGACGCCAACGATCTGGGTCCGCTGCTGACCCAGCATCCCAAGGTACGCAAGATCAGCATGACCGGATCGACCGAGACTGGACGCAAGGTTATGGCCAGTGCCGCCGGCCAACTCAAGCGGGTGACGCTGGAGCTGGGCGGCAACGACGCCGGCATCGTGATGGGTGACATCGATGTGAAGGCAGCCGCACCTGGTCTTTTCCAAAGCGCGTTCATGAATTGCGGCCAGGTCTGCATCGCGCTGAAGCGGCTATATGTGCACGAGACTGTCTATGACGAGGTGGTGGATGAGCTGGCGCGGCTGGCGCGCGAGGCTGTGGTCGATGACGGCCTGAAACAGGGCACGCAGATCGGGCCGCTGCAGAACCGGGCGCAATACGAGAAGGTGCAGACCTTTCTGGCCGATGCCCGTCAGCACGGCACCATCGTGGCGGGCGGCGATGTGATCGACCGCCCGGGGTTTTTCATAGCACCCACCATCGTGCGCGACATCAGCGACGGCACGAAGCTGGTGGATGAGGAGCAGTTCGGGCCGATCCTGCCGGTGATCAGGTTTACCGATCCGGCCGAAGCGGTGCGGCGCGCCAATGATTCGCCTTATGGGCTTGGCGGCTCGGTCTGGTCCAGCGACACCGCGCTTGCCACCGAGCTGGCAGTGCAGATCGATGCAGGCACGGTCTGGGTCAACAAGCATCTCGATTTCGGACCGAACATCCCCTTTGGCGGATCAAAGCAATCCGGCATCGGCAGCGAGCTGGCCGAGGAGGGATTCCTGGAATACACGCAGACGCGGGTGATCAACATCGCTAAGGCTGCCTGACCGGGCTTACGGGACTGGAGGCAGGACGAATGCAGGATGATCCAATCGTTATCGTGGGTGCGGCGAGGACGCCGCTGGGCGGGTTCCAAGGCGGGCTCGCCGGCCGGACGGCTCCCGAGCTAGGCGCCGTGGCCATCGCCGGAGCACTGGCGCGCGCCGGGGTCGATGGGTGCGATGTGAGCGAGGCGTTCATGGGTTGCGTGCTGCCGGCGGGCGTGGGGCAGGCGCCGGCGCGGCAGGCGGCGCTTGGGGCCGGGTTGCCGCAATCGGTGCCCTGCACGACGGTGAGCAAGGTATGCGGCTCCGGTATGAAGGCGCTAATGCTCGGGCACGACGCCATTCTTGCCGGCTCTGCTGGCATCGTGGTGGCGGGCGGCATGGAGAGCATGAGCAATGCGCCCTATCTGCTGGACCGCGCGCGCGGCGGCTACCGGCTGGGGCATGGGCGAGTGCTGGACCACATGTTCCTGGACGGGCTGGAGGACGCCTATGAACGCGGCCGGCTGATGGGGAGCTTCGCCGAGGATACGGCGGAACATTTCCAGTTTACTCGCGCGTCGCAGGATGAGTTTGCGTTGCGCAGCCTGGAGCGCGCGCAGTCGGCGATCAGGGCCGGGCGTTTCCAGGCCGAGATCGCCGCGGTGGAAACCAAAGGTGATGTGCTGTTCGAAGAAGACGAGCAGCCGCGACTGGCCAGACCGGACAAGATCCCCAAGCTGAAGCCGGCCTTCCGGCCGGACGGGACGATCACGCCGGCGAATGCGTCGTCCATTTCAGACGGGGCGGCGGCGATGGTGCTGATGCGGGCGAGCGAGGCGGAGCGTCGCGGGTTAGGGGTGCTGGCGACCGTGCGGGGGCATGCCAGCCACGCGCAGGCGCCGGCCTGGTTCACCACGGCGCCGGTGCCTGCGATCCGCAAGCTGGCCGAGCGCGTTGGCTGGGCGCTGCGCGATGTGGACCTGTTCGAAATCAACGAGGCGTTCGCGGTGGTTACCATGGCGGCGCAGCGCGAACTGGACCTGCCGGACGACAAGGTGAACGTGAATGGGGGCGCCTGCGCGCTGGGGCATCCCATCGGCGCCTCCGGCGCGCGAATCGTGGTGACGCTGCTGCACGCGCTTGAAACTCATGGGCTCAGACGCGGCATTGCGGCGCTTTGCATCGGCGGCGGCGAAGCCACCGCGATTGCCATCGAACGCCACTAGAACGCCGCCGCACAAGGCTCTCTTATGCCATCTCCTTCTATCGCCGCATTTCTCATCATCACAATTTGGTTCTGCCTGTGCCTGCATCACGCATTAATGGCGGCTGTGCGTGGTGCACCTGCGCTAGCCGCCCGCCCGAAGCGGGTTCGAACACGCCACACGGCAGGCTCCCGTGCACGCTGAAATTCCGCAGCACATCGCTCTCTCTCATGAGTCCGGCATCGTCACTATCGTGCTCGATCGCCCGGCTGAGGGCAACGTTTTGGATCTGCCGATGTGCCGGCAGCTTTCCGCGTCACTCAAGGAGGCGCGGGCCACGCCGGCCCTGCGGCTTGTTGTGCTCCGCGCGCGCGGCCGACATTTTTCGGTGGGCGGCGACCTCAAATCCATGGCCGACCCACAGACGGTTGAATCGCACGCAGGCGCGTTGATACAGGAGCTGGCGAATTCGGTGGAGCTGCTGCACGGCATGCCCGCTCCTACGTTTGCTGTGCTGTCCGGCACCGCTGCCGGCGGCGGCCTTAGCCTTGCACTTGCCTGTGACATCGTACTATGCGCCGATGCCGCCAGACTCGTGCCAGCTTATGGCACCCTCGGCGCATGCCCGGATGGCGGCATGACATGGCAGTTGGCCCGTCGGACATCGTGGCGGTGGGCGATGGATTTTCTACTGCTGTCGGACGGGATCCTCGGCGAAGCGGCGGCGGCTGCGGGCCTGGTCACGCAAAGCGCCAAGCTCTCAGATTTTGACACCGCTGAGTCTGCACTGCGCGAGCGCCTCCTGGCACAGTCACCTGCTGCTGTGCTTGCCACGCGACAACTCCTCGCGGCTGCGTCCGGGCGAACCCTAACCAGCCAACTGGCCGCAGAGAAACGGCTGTTCCTTGAGCTGGCCCGCACACCCGCGTTCACCGAGCGTGTAGCCATGCGTATGCGAAGGTAAGGCGTCTTGCCGCGCAGGTGAGTGCGATGGACCCACAAGAGTGCGTTGACTGTTCCCTAGCTCTTGGAACCACAAATAAACCTGAGTGGGATCGGCATCGTTGTGACCGGCGGGGCGTCGGGCCCTGGCCAGGCTGATCGAGCAATCCGGCCAGTACAGCGCCTCGAAGTGCCGCGGCAATGATCTGCACGTCCTTCACCGTATTGATCATTGGCTGGCTGGCTGGCCTTTGGTTGGAACGATGCGCCGAGGCTTCGTGGTCTCATGGGAGTGCGGCCGGTAGAGTTGGCCCGAGGACAAGATTTCGAGCGAGCGTGATTGGACTGACCTTAATGAGGCGGCAATGAGGCGGCGCGCCGAGCCGACTTGCGCCGTCAACCCGTATCCACGCACCCCGCATTAAAAGCGGAACGGCTCCGGACGGGTCGGGTCGACACGGATATCGCGTTTGCCGCCGTAAAGCTGCGTAAAAATGATATGAATCAGGCCTAAAGTTACCGGAGCGTCCCTATATTCGAAATTGCCGTGCGTGCTGAGATGCCGAATAGTGTCGATGTCCAACCAGTAGGTCTAAACAACTCGGCACGTCGTCATAGTGTATTCGGCATAACCATTTTTATCGGTATTGGGTCGCTGCAAGTGCCTGGGAGGCCAATGCTGTGATTGAAGCC
The DNA here is from genome assembly GCA_964658235.1 of uncultured Acetobacteraceae bacterium. GTDB lineage: Bacteria > Pseudomonadota > Alphaproteobacteria > Acetobacterales > Acetobacteraceae > BOG-908. Next base: position 7,994 of record CAZZYR010000075.1, read on the forward strand.
GATCTCCACGGCGCCTTCCAGTTCTGCTCAGGGTCAGCCGTTGGCCGTAAGCAATCTACCTGTCGCTTACCACCGAAACTTCGGTGACAAAATCACAGGATTTCATCACAGCATTTCGCGGATTCGAGGGGCCTGGACGAATACGAATGGCAATAGAAGACACCGCGACCGGACCCGCTACCAATGTAGACGATGTCCATTCTGCCGCGACGTGCTTCTACCTCTTATGCAGTTCCTGAACCGGCCGCACGGCGCCGCGACTGAAACATCCATGAGGCTTTCAATGTCATTTCGTCGCGTGCTTCTCTCGTGTAGCCTTCCTCTGGCGCTGACGGCGGCGATCCCGGCATTTGCCGGCCAATCCGAAATCTTTTCGCTATCGGGCGCGCCGAAAGGCGCCTCGCTCACTCCCGTCAGTGACAGCGCGCCGATGCGCGTGATCCTGTCCTTGCCGCTCAGCGACGAA
>CAZZYR010000076.1:0-8434 GCA_964658235.1 uncultured Acetobacteraceae bacterium
CGCTTTCCGCCCATGCCATGCCGATGGAGCAGGTGACGCGCACCGTCTGCCCGGCGGCGTTGAACGGCGTGCCGCGCACCGCGTGCAGCAGCGCCAGCACGCGGCCGGCGCCGCGCCCGTCACTGTCATCGAGCATCAGCAGAATTTCCTCGCCGCCATAGCGGCCGGCCCATTCGCCGTCCCCTATGGCCGCGCGCACGAGCCGGCCCATGGCGCGCAACACGTCGTCGCCGCCCAGATGGCCGAAACAGTCATTCACCCGCTTGAAATAATCGATGTCCAGCAACGCCACGATCAGCTCGCGTCCGGCCAGGCCGGACGCGAGCCTTGCGTCAAGACGTTTCTCGATCTCGGACCGGTTGAACAGGCCGGTCAGGCTGTCGAAGCGGAGCTGCTCCGTCGCGGCGGCCACGTGGCGCTCGAGCTCGGCCTGGCGGGCGAGCATCGCGCGGTCCCGGAGCCGCAAGGCAGCGGCGCACAGTCCGATTACGCACATCGACGCGGCCGCTTCCGCCCACCATTGGCGCCACCACGGATAGCCGACATCCACCACCATCGTGACCGGCCGCGACGATTCGTGGGTCAGGTCATCGGTTCCAAATACGCTCAGCACGTGGCGGCCAGGGGGGACGAAGGCATAACGCACCAGCCCCGTGGACGTATCGACCGGGCCGGCATCGACGCCTGATAGTTGATAGTGGAACGAGATGGCGCGTTCGGACCCGAAGCTGGGCGTGCCGAACTGCACGGACAGGGCGTCCTGCGTGTAATCCATCGGCTCGCCGGTGACCGGCTTGGCGCCAAGGCGGATGCTGCTGATGACCACGTCCACCTTGTGCTGGGCGAACAGCCACTCCGGATCGATCAGCCGGGCGAGGCCCTGGCTTGTCGTGATCCAGACCGAACCGTCCGGATCCTCGCGGATGCCGTCCTCATTGACGTCATCCGAAATCAGGCCGGCATCCGTGTTGGCGGACACCCAACGCTGGCCGTTGAAGACGGACAAGCCCGACCCTGTGCCGGCCCACACCCAGCCACGGTGATCCACAATGAGTGCCACGATCGAGTTCGACCGTGTGTCGGATTTCGCAATGGCCTGGATGGCGGTGGCGTGTCCGCCCGACAGCGATACGTGGAACAGGCCGCCTGCGCCGCCCACCCACACATCGCCGCCCGGCGCCAATGCCAGAACCACCGGATCGAACCCGTGTCCGGGCCAGTGCTGGACAACGGCGTGGTCAATCCCCTCGCCATCCAGATGCCGCAACTGGCCTTCCGCTAGATAGAACACCCCGCGCGCGCCATCCGGCGCGATGGCCACGACCTCTGACCTCAACGCGTTCTGGAGCGCTGGATCGATCGGACCACCGCGCACGTCGTGCAGCCGGTAAAGCCCGCCACGCGTGCCGATCCACACCACGCCGTCGGTATCCGGGACAATCACATCCACCGATGGCAGCCCGATCCTGCTTTGCGCGCCGGACGCCGGATCTATGACACGCGCGCCGTCATCCCCGAAGCCGCGCCAAAGCTTGCCATCCGCGGTGGCCGCGAGACCGAAGGCCGCACCCGGAAACACCCGTCCCACACCATAGGCGTCGCCACGGCGGATCACCTCATCCACGCCGGCGTCTGTCGAAACCCACATCGGGCCGCCGGGCACGCGCGCGGTGCGCCAGGCGATGCCGTCCGACAGGCCGTTGGCGGCACGTACGCTGTCCCAATGGCCGAATCCCGCCCAACGAATTAGGCCGCGGCCGTTGACCTGGAACCAGAACTGTCCACTTGCATCGGCCAACGCTGCGAGCACCGTGCCGGGAGGCGCTCCGTTCTGCACCGTGAGGACATGCCAGCCGCCCTGATCGAGCACGGCCAGACCGTGATCCGCCTGCGTCATCAGGCGCCCGTCTGGTGACCTGAAAAATTTCATCTCGCCGGCGTAGCCCATGTAGCGGCCGCCCTGGTCCGGCAGGATGACGGTGGACCACCGCTTGCGCGCTGGATCGAAGGTGGCGACCGAGGTTGCCGAGCGGGCGAATACCGTGCCGTTGGGGCCAGCAACGATATCCAGCCAGGCACCGGCCTGAAGACCGTCCGCCGCCGCATAGCACGCGACCGTGCCTGGGTCGGCGGCGCAAATCCTATTATCTGCGAACGTTTCCCAAAGCTGGCCATGAACGGTAAAGACCCGCGTCGCGCCATCCAGACGTTCGCGCTCTCCTGGCAGGTAATCCATTGTTTCGACATGAGCCGGCCCGTCGGCAGGGACCACAACCCGTTCGGTGTTGTTGCTGGCGAGCATCACCAATCCGTCTCGCCAGGAAACCAGGCGATGGGCGCCGTGCCGGAAGAACGCGATGCCGGGATGCTGGACCGGGTGGAACGAGAGCGTGGTGGGAGCGTGGTTCGCGTCCGTCGGACGGTCCGCGACCAGCACCTCGTCGGCGAAGCCGATAGCTAGCCGACCGGTGGCGGTAATGGTCATGTCATAAACGAGCCCGCCATCGCGAAGGCCCTGCTCGGGACCGAGATTGGTGAACCGCCGGCCGTCATAGGCGAAGACGCCCGCCTCAGTGCACACCAGCAGATAGCCTGTGCCATCTTGGACCAGGCAGCCGCCGCCGAGGCTGGTTAGCCCGGATTCGGCGGCATAGGACCGTAAGGTGGACTCGCCACACTGCGCCGGCTGAACAGCCAGCAGCCCAAAGGCAGCCAGGATCGTGATCACACATGGACCGCGGAGACCGCGGTGTACCCAGCGCAACCAGATCGCTGCCGACGACATGAAGGGTGCCTGCTCCGGCTTATGACATCCGGTTCCAGGCGATCGCTGAAACAGGAAATTCACATCTAGCGCGGAACGGAACCGGAGACAACCATTACGTGTATTCTCCGGTGCCGGGTTACGCCGCCATGCAGCGATGCACGAACAACAAAAGCACCTGTGGTGGCGGTAAGAGGCTCAGGGGAACCAGTGGTGCAGCACGTCCGGATCCACATCGTGCCGGCTGGCTGCATGAGGCGGGATCTGGCGCGCAACCGCGGCGCGATCAATGGCTTGCGAGGCGGTGCTGACAGTTGACGTCAGGGCCGCGTGGCCGCCCGGCTGAACAGTGCCAACAGCGACGAGGCCCGATGTCGGCACTGCCGCCACGACGAGAGCAGCCACGGAAGCCGCGACCTGGCTGATCAGGCGACGTGAAATATCGACCATAACTGATCTCCTTTTGCGACAGGCAGAATGGCCTGCTGCACAATACAACCATTACGGGCAGCAAATATCAATAGACCTTGCTCGTTAACGAAAGTCCAATGTTTATTGCTTTGACTAAGACAATACTAACTTAAACCGACAATGACAACGTTTATAGACGACAGATAGAATTTTATACTGTTCACACCTAAATCTGTCTTGAACCTTTCGTGACTTGACTTCGGTTGTGTGCAGCGCGGCGGCAATGTTACGGCAGGCTCCTGATCCAAAGCCGTGCCTAAATGGCGCCAGCCTCAAAGTCCCAGCACACGCTCCGTCGCGCCCGCCACATGCGTGGCGGAAACGTGCCAGCGCGCGGTGTGTAGGTGGCCACTTCGGGTAAACTCGCGTCCTACCACGCAATCGTAGGTCAATTCCCGCAACGCCGAAAGGTGGCGAAACGCCCAATGGACGTAATTCTCCATATGTAATTCAACCACAGGGCATCCTGGCCGGCAGAACCCGAGATTGGTCAGGCCCGCGCCATGTGGCGCCACGATTGCTGATGCGCCGCGGAACAGCCTGACCTGGTCGGCCACGCTCAACCGCTCCGGCCGCACGGAAACGAAGCCAAGCGGGGCCAATGCCGCGATCACCTCCGCCTCATTGACCAGCCCGCGATGCGGTGAGCCGCTCCGGTCCACGTAGAACCGGCGGGGAAAATCACCGTCCCCGGAAACGCGCGCCGAGATGCGGTCAAAAAACGCGGACACACAGGGATGGAAACTGGACAGGCCGTAGACCGTCCAGGGGAAGATCAGCGCATCGATCTCCAATGCCTCGTCGCCATCCACTTCAAGCCGGGCCAGACCCGAACGCAGCCCAAGGAGATCAAGCATCGCGCGCTGTGCCACCGCATTGCCGGGATGCAGCAGGCCACTGGCAGCTTGCCAGTGATCATCCCGCAGGGCGGACAGCCTGAAGACGCCGTCCATCAGCGCATGGAAATAATTGCCCGTATTGCCCGCCAGCAGGCTTATGTGCGGACCCTTCAGGCGCCGCCGCGGGCGGGGCCGGAGCGCCACGCCGTCCGGGGTGATTGCGAAGCCGTGACGCTGAGCGTCGCGCGCGGCGAGCGACTCGGCAATCACCGTGTCGCCCACTTGCAGAATGCCGGAGGAGCCGTGCACCACCACATCCCGCAGCACGAATGTGGCCGGCGCCACGCAGATATAGTCCGTCGCGCGCCATGAGATGTTCCCTGGCTCCTCCCGGATGGGCCAGCGCTCCAGGAACTGGCGGCCGATCGGCATGGGCGGAAGGGCCACGCGCGCGGGCGCGAGCGAATGGGCGTGGTGCACGCGTGCGGCGGGCGAGAGCATGTCTTCGTCCTGCGCCAAATCCAGGAGCCCGCGCAGGCGCAGCGAGGGGGTCAAGGAAGGCGGCCTTGTGCGCGCAAAGGACGGCAAAATTGATCGGCCGGTCCGGTTCGCCGGTTCCCGCGCGCCTGGTAAGACGCCGCTCCGCCCGCTGTCAGAATGGCAGGGAACCCTGCTTACCCTGGCTCACCACCCGCACTTCGCCGTCCGCGAACAGCAGGGTCAGCCGCGCGGCGGGTCCCACGGCGGCTGCCTGGGTGACGGCGTGCCCGCTGGCGTCCCGGACCAGGGCAAACCCGCGCGCGAGCACGCGCTCATAAGACGCGCCCTCCAGTTGTGCGCCCAGGACATCGAGACGCCCGCGCTGTGCGCGCAGCCGTTGCTCGATCCCCGCCGTGGTCAGCCGCGGCAGCACCCTGGAGGCTGCCTCCCGATGCCGCGCCACACCGGCGCGCAACGCGCCCAGCAGGCGAAGCCCGGCGAGATCCGTGGCACCACGCCGCGCTGCGATCAGCGCGTGCGGGTCCGGGATGTGGCGCTCCGCCCGCGCCAGCGCGGCCCGGCGTGCCGCCAGCAGGTTCGGCAAAGCCAGCTCCAGCCGCAATGCCCTGTCATCCAGCCGCAGCCTCGCCTGACCCAGGATGGCGGGCAGATCGGGCAGGCGGGCTGAAGCGGCGGCCAGCCCGGCGCGTCGGCCGGAGGCCACCCGGTCAAGCGCGCCGGCCAGCCGGGCGGATTTCTGCGCCAGATCCGCCAGCAGCTCGGTGCGGGACGGCACCGCCAACTCGGCCGCCGCGGTGGGCGTGGGCGCGCGGCGGTCGCTGACGTAGTCTATAAGTGTGGTGTCCGTCTCGTGCCCCACGGCGCTGATCAGCGGCAGGCGGCACGCGGCGGCGGCGCGCAGCACCACTTCCTCGTTGAAGGCCATCAGGTCCTCCAGGCTGCCGCCGCCGCGCGCGACGATCAGCACGTCCGGCCGCGCGATGCCGTGTGCGGGCAGGCGGTCCATGCCGGCAATTGCCGCGGCAATCTTGGCAGCGGCACCCTCGCCCTGCACCGGCACGGGCCAGAGCAGGATGGGGCGGGGGAAGCGGCGCGCGATGGTGGTCATGATATCGTGCAGCACGGCGCCGCTGGCGGACGTGATCACGCCGACAAGGCCTGGCAGCACCGGCAGCGTCTTCTTGCCGGCCGCCTCGAACAGGCCTTCCGCGGCCAGGCGCTGGCGCAGCATCTCGATACGCGCCAGCAGGGCGCCGGCGCCGGCATACTCAAGCCGGTCGATCATCAACTGGTATTCGGACCGGTCGCCGTAGGCGCTGATCTTGCCGGTGGCGATCACCTCCACGCCGTTTTCCGGACGCAGGCCGAGGCGCGGCAGCGTGGTCTTCCAGATGACAGCGCGGATTTTCCCGCCTTCGTCCTTCAGGCTGAGATAGGCGTGGCCGGAGCTGTAGAGCTTGAATTCGGTGATTTCGCCACGCACGCGGATGCGGCCGAACGCGCCCTCCAGCGTCCGCTTGATGGCCCCGGACAGCTCGCCCACGCTGTACTCGGGTATGTTGGTCTTGGCGTCCTTCGCCGCGGCAGCCGCTTCTTCCATGCAGCAACCCTATGCTACGGGAACGCCCAACGGTAGGCGGGTGAGGCATGAGGGTTCTGGTTGTCGGCAGTGGCGGACGCGAACATGCGCTCGCCTGGGCGATTTCGAACTCGCCACTGCTGGAAAAGCTGTTCGTGGCGCCGGGCAATCCCGGCACGGCCGCGATCGCGGAGAATGTCGCTATCGGCGCCATGGATATTGCCGCATTGGTCGATTTCGCGCGGTCGGAGCGGATCGACCTGGTGGTTCCTGGCCCGGAAGCGCCTTTGGTCGGCGGCCTGGCGGACGCGTTGACCGTCCATTCCATCGCGTGCTGCGGCCCAACAGCCGCAGCGGCCACCCTGGAAGGCAGCAAGGAATTCGCCAAGCAGGTGTGCGAGGCCGCCGGCATTCCCACCGCCGCCTGGGAGCGGTTCGACGACGAGGAGGCGGCACTGGATTTTGTCGCCCGCCGCGGCGCGCCCATCGTGATCAAGGCGGACGGGCTGGCGGCCGGCAAGGGCGTGGTGGTGGCGCAGACGGAGGCGGAGGCCGCCGCCGCGATACGGGCCATGCTTGGCGCGCGCAGCCTGGGGGATGCCGGCGCCACGCTGATCATCGAAGAGTGCCTCACCGGCCCTGAAGTCAGCTTGTTCGCACTCTGCGACGGCACCGAGGCCGTGCTGCTGGGCGCGGCACAGGACCATAAGCGGGTGGGCGACGGCGACACCGGGCCGAATACCGGAGGCATGGGCGCCGTATCGCCGCCCGCCGGGTTTCCGCCCGCCGCCCAGGACGCGGCCATGGACGTGTTCATCCGCCCGGCGCTGCGGGAGATGGCGGCACGCGGCACACCATTCCGCGGCATCCTGTTCGCCGGCCTGATGCTGACGCCGGACGGGCCGCGTTTGATCGAATACAATGTGCGCCTGGGCGATCCGGAGGCGCAGGTGCTCCTGCCGCGTCTGCGGACGGACCTGTTGACGGCCTTGCGCGCCGCCTGCGACGGCACGCTTCCCCGCCTGACTGTGGCGTGGCTGGATGTGACGTGCGTGGGTGTGGTGATGGCGGCAAACGGCTATCCGGGCGCTACCACGCCGGGCACTGCCATCGGCGGATTGCAGGCAGCCGCGGCGCTGCCGCACGTTGCCGTGTTTCATGCGGCGACCGATCTACGGGGCGGCCAGGTGGTGGCGACGGGCGGCCGCGTGCTGGCGGTGTGCGGCACCGGCGCGGACGTGGCGGGGGCGCGCCACGCGGCCTATGGCGGCGTGGAAGCCATCCTGTTTCCCGGCAACGTGCACCGGACGGACATAGGCTTGCGCGCGATGGCGGCAGACGCCCCCTCGGCCGGGGCAGCGTCATGAGCGTGCACGGGCAGGCGAAACCGATCACCGTGCCGCAGTTGCGGGCGATGAAGGGAACGCCGCAGGTTTGGCTGACCGCCTACACCACGCCCATGGCGCAGCGCCTTGATCCGCATTGCGACGCGCTGCTGGTGGGTGATTCGCTCGGCATGGTGCTGTACGGGCTGCCGAGCACGCTGGGGGTGAGCCTGGACACCATGATCGCGCATGGCGCGGCCGTTGTGCGCGGTGCCGCGCATGCCTGCATCGTGGTGGACCTGCCGTTCGGCACGTATCAGCAAAGCCCGCAACAGGCGTTTGCGAATGCGGCGCGCGTGCTGGCGGAGACCGGGGCGGCAGCGGTGAAGCTGGAGGGCGGGGTGGAGATGGCCGAGACCATCGCGTTCCTGACCGCGCGGGGCATTCCGGTGTGCGGACATGTGGGGCTGATGCCGCAATCGGTGAATACCGCTGGCGGCTTTCGCGCCACAGGGCGGACGGACGATGAGGCGGCGAAGGTGACCGCGGATGCGCATGCGGTGGCGCAGGCGGGTGCGTTCGCGGTGGTGGTGGAGGGGACGCTGGAGCCGGTGGCCGCCGCGATCACGGCAGCCATTTCGATCCCCACGATTGGGATCGGGGCGTCCGCGCAGTGCGATGGGCAGGTGCTGGTGATTGATGATGTGCTGGGCACGTTCAATGATTTTACGCCGAGGTTCGTGAAACGGTATGCGGCGGTGGGGGATGAGATTTCCCGGGCGGTGGCGGCGTATGCGTCGGATGTGCGGGCGCGGGTGTTTCCGGGGGAGGAACATACGTTTCGTAAAAGGAAGTAGTTCTTTTTTGGAAAAAAGAACCAAAAAACTTTTTCATTGCTGTCGCGGACTTAATGGATAAAAGTTTTTTGCTTCTTTTTTTCAAAAAAGAAGGCCTT
>CAZZYR010000077.1:0-1438 GCA_964658235.1 uncultured Acetobacteraceae bacterium
AACGGGTCAATCAACCCGACGCCCCCCCCACAGACAAACGTTTTTGCTTCTTTTTTCAAAAAGAAGCGCTTCCTTCCTTGCCTAAGAATATGGCGGATGATGCAGCCCAGCCGGCGAGACCGTGAACACCTCGCACCCCGCCTCCGTAACCCCGACCATATGTTCGAACTGCGCCGACAGGCTGCGGTCCCGCGTGACCGCAGTCCAGCCATCATCCAGCACCTTCACCTCGGGGCGGCCGGCATTTACCATCGGCTCGATCGTAAAGAACATGCCCGGCTTGAGAACCGGTCCTTCGCCGCGGCGGCCGAAATGCAGCACGTTCGGCGGCGCATGAAAGGTCCGGCCAATGCCGTGGCCACAGAAATCACGCACTACGCTGAAGCGGTTGGCTTCTACAAAAGCTTGGATCGCGTAGCCTACATCGCCGAGCGTAGCGCCCGGCTGGACCGCAGCCACCCCCTTCATCAGCGATTGGTAGGTGATGTCTAAGAGGTTCCGCGCACGCGTTGGCAGTGTGCCTGCGCCATACATGCGGCTGGTATCGCCGTGCCAGCCGTCCAGGATGACGGTTACGTCGATATTGAGGATATCGCCGTCGGCCAGCTTCTTGTCGCCAGGAATGCCGTGGCAGACGACATGGTTGATGCTGGTGCAGATTGATTTCGGGAAGCCGCGATAGTTCAGCGGGGCGGGCGTGGCGCCGTTGGCCAGGATGAAGTCATGGCATAATTGGTCCAGTTCGCCCGTGGTGACGCCTGTGCGGACATGCGGGGTGATCATGTCGAGAGTGCGGGCCGCCAGGGCGCCTGCCTCCCGCATGCCGGCAAAATCCGCCTCACCGTGGAGGATGATTCGCCGCGCCTCACTCCCGCCGTCCATGCCGTCCCCTTGAGTTCACCGGTCTGGCAAGATGCGTTTCTACGGCATCGGGTGCAAGCCTTGATCAGCCTGTCATGGCAGGACTGCTGTTGGCTGAAGCCAGTTAAGTCTTGCGCTTGTCCCGGGTGTGGAAGGTGCAGCCGTGACGGCCCGGGCGAACCGAGCAGGCAGCAACGCCCTTGTCAGCCATGACCCGTCTGGTGCCCAACGTGCCCGGCTTGACGTGGGCAATGGCCAAGGTGGCATGGATCGGCGTGGTCGCTGCTACACGATGCACGCCATCGTGCAGTATACTGCCACGCAGCGTGCCACCACGAACCAAGCGAAGCTGAACGCCGTGCCGGCCACGCGCGTGGAAGGCAGCGAGATGCAGCGCAGGCGCGGGCACGGCAGCGGCATCCGCACTGGCGACCAATGAGGGCTCGCGGAAGCGCGCCGGGGCATGGCGCGTGACCGGGACACCAGACTGTTCAAACCCATCATCCAGCAGCGTCGCCATGTGCAGGTCCCGCTCTGCGTTGGTGCGAGCCCCCATGACCACGCCGATCAGCCGGAC
>CAZZYR010000077.1:1538-8398 GCA_964658235.1 uncultured Acetobacteraceae bacterium
GGCCGGAGCCGTTATCGATCACGACCGAGCTGTAACGGGAGGAGCCGATCTGCGCCTGGACGGGCCGGCTGAGGCCTAGCAGCACTACACTCAAGCCCGCGGCAAAAAAAAGGCGAGACCGCAAGGGAGTATGATGCAGCCAGAGTGGGCGAAAAATGGCCGCCGTGTTCAAAACTGTCCTCGCCCTGCTTCACGCCCCCTAAACCATAGCGGCGAAAATAAGTGAATGTCCAGCATGCTAGCACACGTCTAGGTTAAGGGATCGTAAGATCGGGCGCTAAACTCGCGCCGAAGGACTTAAGGTTACACCCGCCTATCGCCAGGTTTTGTGCGTTGCACAAAAAAGTGTTGACGCCGAAGTCCCGCAGTCCTAAACCATGTTTGTTGCAGCGCACAACGCGCCGCGCAAAACATCATATGCGACGGTTCGCCGCTCTTTGGAATCGTCCTAGATCAAAAACGGAGCAGGACCATGATCACCAAGGCAAAAGCCATCGACACCGCAGCCGGCGAGTTCAAGAAGGTCGAGACTGCCGCCACGGAGCAGTTTGCGGACAGCATCAAGCAGGGCACGGCGAAGGCAGCGGCCGGAATCGAGCAGGCTCAGGTTCAGGCTAAGGAAGGTATGACCCGCGCGATGAAGACTGCCGAGCAGATGAGCGCGTTCAGCCAAGGCAATGTCGAAGCCCTGATGAAGTCCAGCCAGATTTGGGCTACCGGCCTACAGGATCTCACCAAGCTGTTTGCCGCGAGCGCCAAGGCTAGCCTGGACGAGACAATGTCAACATTCAAGGCACTGTCCTCCGTCAAGTCCGTCAAGGAAGCCCTGGAGCTGCAGACCAGCTTCGCGCGCACCTCGATGGAGAAGGCAATGTCCGAGAGCGGTAAGCTGACCGAACACTCGATGAAGCTGGCCGAGCAAGCTTTCGCGCCGATTTCCGCACGCGTGAACGTGGCCGTGGAGACGTTCTCGTCCTAAGCCACCGAGAATGACCGCCCCGGTTGGGGCTAGTGGAAGGCCCGGGGGTTCGCCCCCGGGCCTTTGTCGTTTTCAACGCCGCTTGGCAGGTGTTGCGCCTGGGACCGCGCGAAGTGCCCTTTTCCCGCGCCGCTCCGGTGCGATATCATAGGCGAGTTTTCAAACTGCGGACCAGGCTGCCAAGAGTGGTGGCATGGCCCTGCGGCAGGGGTTCCGCCGACGGCGCGGCGCCAGGATGGTCCGACGATGAGCGACAATGACAAGCGTGGCGGCGAAGGACCCAACACCGGGGTGGTGGTCAAGGCGCGGCCGAAGACGCGCAAGCCCGCCATGTACAAAGTTTTGATGCTGAACGACGATTACACGCCGATGGAGTTCGTGGTGCACGTGCTCGAGCGGTTCTTCCAGAAGACGCGGGAGGAAGCGACGCGGATCATGTTGCATGTGCATCGGCGGGGCGTGGGTGTATGCGGCGTGTTCACCTACGAGGTGGCTGAAACAAAGGTGACCCAGGTGATGGACCTTGCCCGTCAGAACCAGCACCCGCTTCAGTGCACCATCGAGAAGGACTGACGGGTTTCAGCGCCCGGAATTCAACCGTCGAACTGGGTGGATATGTGGCGCGGCGACAGGCCGGCGGTCCGTAGCCAACGCCCCAGGCTTTCACCTTGCGCACACCATCCCCAAGTAAGTTGAAGCCGGCGGATTTGCCGGTCAGATTTTACTAGTGGGATTCCGCGAACTGCGGTCATCCTGTCATCTTCCGGGTGGTCTGGGGGCGCGGGTCCCTCGGCGCCAGGTGCCGTAGGGGCGTTGAACCAAAATGCTGTCACGCAATCTCGAGCAAACACTTCACCGGTCTTTGTCGTTCGCCAGCGACCGCAGGCACGAATACGCTACCTTGGAGCACCTGCTGCTCGGCCTTGCCGACGATAGCGATGCGGCCACAGTGCTGCGCGCCTGCGGTGTGGACCTGGACAAGCTGCGCCAGGACCTAACGGAGTTTTTGGACAAGGATCTCTCCGGCCTGACCACGGACCGGACAACGGAGCCGAAGCCTACGGCGGGATTCCAGCGCGTTGTGCAGCGCGCCGCAATTCATGTGCAGAGTTCGGGGCGCGATGAGGTATCTGGCGCGAATGTGCTGGTGGCACTGTTCAGTGAGCGGGAGAGCCACGCCGTATATTTCCTGCAGATGCAGGACATGACACGCCTGGATGCGGTCAATTTCATCTCGCACGGTATCGCCAAGGCGCCCGGGCGCACCACACAACGCCCGAGTGCCACCAATGGCGGCCCCGCCGGAGGCGCTCCGGAGAGCCCGGAGCAGGAGCGGGAGGAGAAGCCACGTGGCCGCAGCCAGGACGCGCTGTCCACCTATTGCGTCAACCTCAACAAGAAAGCGCAGTCCGGCAAGATCGATCCGCTGATTGGCCGTGACCAGGAGGTGGAACGCACCATCCAGATCCTGTGCCGCCGTACCAAGAATAACCCGCTCTATGTGGGTGACCCTGGCGTGGGCAAGACAGCCATTGCCGAGGGCCTGGCCAAACGCATCGTGGAAGGTGATGTGCCGGAGGTGCTCGCCAAGAGCACGATCTACGCCCTGGACATGGGCGCGCTGCTGGCCGGCACGCGGTATCGCGGCGATTTCGAGGAGCGGCTCAAAGCGGTGGTGACCGAGCTTGAGGCACAGCCCGGCGCGGTTCTGTTCATTGACGAGATCCACACGGTGATCGGTGCTGGGGCCACAAGCGGTGGGGCGATGGATGCGTCCAATCTGCTCAAGCCGGCGCTCGCGGCGGGCAATCTGCGTTGCATCGGCAGCACCACGTATAAGGAGTTCCGCAACTACTTCGAGAAGGATCGTGCGCTGGTTCGCCGGTTCCAGAAGATCGATGTGGCGGAGCCGTCCATCGAGGATACCGTCAAAATCCTCAACGGGCTGAAAACCAATTACGAGAAGCACCACAAGGTCCGCTACACGGATGAAGCCATCCGGGCCGCGGTGGAGCTGTCGGCGAAATACATCAATGACCGCAAGCTGCCGGACAAGGCGATCGATGTGATCGACGAAGTGGGCGCCAGCCGGATGCTGCTGCCGGAAGACAAGCGCCGCCGGACCGTCACCTTGAAGGATGTCGAGGAGATCGTGGCCAAGATCGCTCGCATCCCACCCAAGAGCGTGTCCGCCGACGACAAGGAGACGCTGCGCAACCTGGAGCGCGACCTGAAGAGCATGGTGTTCGGGCAGGACCGCGCTATTGACGCGCTATCGGCCGCCATCAAGCTCAGTAGGGCTGGGCTGCGGGAGGCGGAGAAGCCGATTGGCAATTACCTCTTCAGCGGCCCGACCGGCGTGGGCAAGACCGAGGTGGCCCGCCAGCTCGCCAGCACGCTGGGCATCGAGCTGATCCGCTTCGACATGTCGGAATACATGGAGCGGCACAGCGTCAGCCGGCTGATCGGTGCGCCCCCGGGGTATGTGGGCTTCGACCAGGGCGGTCTGCTGACCGATGCGATCGACCAGCATCCGCATGCGGTGCTGCTGCTGGACGAGATCGAGAAGGCGCATCAGGATCTATTCAACATCCTGCTGCAAGTGATGGACCACGGGAAGCTCACCGACCACAACGGCAAGACAGTGGATTTCCGCAACGTGATCCTGATCATGACCACCAATGCTGGCGCGTCCGACCAGGCCAAGGAGGCCATCGGCTTCGGCAGCACGGTGCGGCAGGGCGAGGACGAGGAGGCGATCAAGCGCTTGTTCACCCCCGAATTCCGTAACCGCCTCGACGCGACCATCACCTTCGCTGGTCTGACCGAAGAGATCGTGGGCCGCGTCGTCGAGAAGTTCGTGATGCAGCTGGAGGCGCAGCTGGCGGATCGAAACGTGACGATCGAGCTGTCCTCGGCAGCCAAGGAGTGGCTGGCGGAACGTGGCTACGACAGGCTGTATGGCGCGCGTCCGCTGGGCCGCGTCATTCAGGAATACATCAAGAAGCCGCTTGCCGAGGAGCTGCTGTTCGGTCGCCTTGTGCATGGCGGTTCGGTGAAGGTGACGCTGAAGGACGGCAAGCTCGACTTCGAGTTCATCTCCGCCCCGCCGCAGCCGGTGACCGGCTCCGAGGACGGCGAAGGCTCAGCCGAGCGCGAGCCGGAAACCGTCGAATAGGGATGGGCTGACCCGGCCGGGCGTCACCCGGCCGGGCACCCTGATCAAGGAAGTCATCATGAAAGCGGTTTGGAACGGTCATGTCGTCGCGGAGAGCGATGACATCGTGAAGGTTGAGGGCAATGCCTATTTCCCGATTGATTCGGTGAACAAGGCGCTTTTGCGGGACAGCGCCACCACGAGCATGTGCCCGTGGAAAGGCACTGCGTCCTATTATTCTCTTGCGGTAGATGGGAAGGAGAACAAGGACGCCGCCTGGTTCTACCCTGCGCCGAAGGATGCAGCCGCCGAGATCAAGGGGCGCGTTGCGTTCTGGAAAGGTGTAACCGTCTCCTGAAGGTCTGCGTGTAATCGGTCACAGGTGGCGGATGTCCTGGCCGGTTTGCGTGCGGATCATGCGCGCTAATATGCTACGATGACATTCGTGTGCAGCATGCTCGAAACACAGCAGACAGAGCGTGGCGCCTTGCGCTGACATGACAGCATCCGCCAGTCCGGCGATCGGGTCGGGTGCTCTCATGTGCGCCTCGAAGATCGCGGTCATTTCGGCTGTCCTGCCAGCACGCGCCGCCTGCCGCCCAGGCTTTGGCGTTCCAAGTCGTCGGTCGTGGCGGTACGTGATGCCCGCTTTTTCAAGGGATGCCGCCAGCACTGACTTGGAAAAACCGGCTTTCCTGGATGCGGCGATGGCGCGCACGTCCAACAGATGGGTGATCTTCGATGCGCTCAGTAGGTCAATCAGCTGGCGCTGGACCAAACCTTCATAGCCGATCGTAAAGATTGCGGCGGGACGGGCCATGGTGGCAGCCCGTCCCGCCTGCCAATCAGCGCGCGCTCAGGCGGCCAATCAGATAGCCGAGGCCGACTGCGCCGAGTACTGCAAGCAATGGCGTCTCATGGATGCGGTCGGTCAATTCCTCGGACAAGCCGCGGATCTGGTCAGCCGCCGCGCCGTAATATTCCTGCGCCGTGCCCGCTGCTTCACGGATGCGGCCATCTGCCTGAGCCTTGGTGTCGCCAAGAAGATCGCCGGCTGCAGACTGAGCCTTGCCAGCGAATTCCTTGACGGTGCCTTCGATACGATCTTCGTTCATGTCCACTATCCTCCTCTGGAGATGCACGCAGAACAAGTTTGCTGCCCGCAAGTTCCAGGCTTCTAGCTGCGTGGCGCGGCGGCGCGCCTAAGGCGGTCATTAATGGCAACACCGAGCCCATGATCCGGCACCCGCATAGCGGCAATGCCGGTAAGCCCGGCTCCGCTGCCTTCCGCATCGAGCCAGCGCAATCCCTGAAATAGCCGCGCGGCTGCCTCGGCAAGGTTGGCCGCCGGGCTGAGGTTGAATTTTAGCCCCACCGCAGTGCGGACGGGGCCAAAGGCGAGCAAGGCCTCATTTTGCAGAGCCTCATCCGCATGCAGACGCACGGGCAGCGAGGGGGCGTAATGCGATATTAGCATGCCTGGCGACCGCAGGGTGCGTGACGCCCCTGCTCTCTCGAAGGCTAGCGCGGTTGCCACTGTGCCGATTGCCGCCTCGATCGCCTCAATGGCGATGCCGCCGGGCCGGAGCAGGACCGGCGGGCCGCCTGTCAGGTCCAAAACGGTGCTTTCAAGACCGACAGCGCACGTTCCGCTGTCGAGCACTGCGGCAATCCGCCCCGCCAGATCGTGCATCACGTGGGCGGCGCTGGTGGGGCTCACTCCGCCCGAACGGTTCGCGGATGGCGCCGCTATGGGTGTGCCGGCACGCTCCAGCAGGACGCGCGCCATGGGATGGTCCGGCACGCGGACAGCCAGCGTGTCCAGTCCGGCGCCCGCCAGAAGATGCACGGGACAGCCTGGGAGCCGGGGAAGCACAAGTGTGAGCGGGCCAGGCCAGAACGTGTCGGCCAGGCGGCGTGCCCGGGCATCGGCTGCGACATGGGCGAAGGCCAGCGTCGCATTAGGATAATGGCAGATCAGCGGGTTGAAATGCGGCCGGCCCTTAGCTGTGAAGATCGCAGCCATTGCGTTCCCGTTGGTCGCGTCGCCGCCCAGGCCGTAGACCGTTTCTGTGCCAAACGCGACGAGTTCGCCGGCGCGCAGAAAGGCGGCTGCCTGTGCCAGGCCGGTGTCGTCAGGCTGCAGGATGACCGTCAAAGGCGATGATCGCGGCCGGTCACGCCTGCGCGCCACGGCAGATAAAATAGGGGTTGATCCAGTCCGGCTTCGCGTATGTCAGCGCGCCGCCATCGAGCGTCCGCAGGCTGCCGCCCGCGGCGGTCAAAACCGCTTCGGGTCCAGCCGTGTCCCACTCCATGGTTCGGCCCAGCCGCACATAGGCGTCCGCCGTGCCCTCTGCGAGGCGGCAGAATTTGACTGCCGATGCCACCTGCCTGATTCCGGCGACCGGCAGCCCCGCGAGGGCGGCCCGCAACGGTGGGTCGTCGGCGGTATTCCTGGAGGACAGCACGGCCAGCCCGCCGGCGGGGGGCAACCGCGCGCGGATGGCTTGCCGGCCGACGGCACTTTCCCGCCAGGCGCCGCGTCCGACGATGCCGCCGAACAATTCGGCCGAGGCAGGCACCGCGACCACGCCAAGCACAGGACGGCCGCCGCGCACCAGGCCGATATTCACTGTGAACCCGTCGCGAAGGGCCACGAAATCCCGGGTGCCATCCAGCGGATCCACCATCCAGTAGGCCTCCGCCTGGCCCGGCCGATGG
>CAZZYR010000078.1:0-8347 GCA_964658235.1 uncultured Acetobacteraceae bacterium
GCCATGGCCCAGGGGGACCCCGCGCTGATCCCGACGGACACCCTGGCCATGCGCCGCCGCCTGCTGGCCGACCTGCCGCCCAATGGCCCATGGGATGTCAAGCGCCGCCGCGGCGGCCTGATGGATGTGGAGTTCATCGCCCAGGCCCTCCAGCTTCGTCTCGCCGCCTCTCGGCCGCGGCTGCTGTCGCCCATCACCCGAATTGCGCTGCGCCGTCTCGCGAGTGCGGGCGCGCTCTCATCAGATGAAGCCGATCAGCTGATCCTGGCGGACGCCACCTGGCGCGCCATCCAGGGCATGCTCCGCATCACCATGGGCCGCAGCATCCCCGTCGCGCTGCCTGAAGCCACGGAAGCCCGTGTTCAAACGGCGCTGAACCGGCTCCTCGGCCCCAGTTCCGCAACGCCTCTAGTCCACCGCATTGAAGCCGTGGCACATGGCGTCTCCGCCGCCTTCCTGCGGCACGTGGGAGAAATCTGACATGAGCCTCGCCGAAGGCACCAAGGCGCCCGCTTTCAAACTGCCAGCGAGCGGTGGACGGGAGGTCAGCGCGGCCGCCCTGAAGGGCAAACCCTACGTGCTTTATTTCTACCCGAAGGCGGACACGTCCGGCTGCACCAAGGAAGCCTGCGCCTTTCAGGAGGCGCTGCCGCAACTCGGCAAGATCGGGCTGGACGTGATTGGCGTCTCTCGTGATCCCATCAAGGCACTCGATAAATTCGCCGAGAAATACAGCCTCACCTTTCCGCTCGCATCCGATGAGGCCGGCACCCTCACCGAGGCGTATGGCGTGTGGGTGGAGAAGTCCATGTATGGCCGGAAATACATGGGTATCGAACGCGCGACGTTCTTGATCGGCGCGGATGGCAAGATTGCGCGCGTATGGCCGAAGGTGAAGGTGGAGGGGCATGCGGCGGAGGTGCTGGCGGCGGCGCAAAAGCTTTAGGCAAGGAAGCGGTTCTTTTTTGAAAAAAAGAACCAAAAAACTTTTATCTGTTCGATAATTTATCGATTGCGCGTGCTAGGCGCTCATCGCGTTCGGAGAGGCCATCGGCGTCGTGCGTGGTGAGTGTGATTGTCACGCGGTTATAGACGTTTTCCCATTCCGGGTGATGGTCCTGCTGCTCCGCCAGCAACGCTACCCGCGCCATGAATCCCCACGCGGCGCTGAAATCGGCGAACTTGAATGCCCGCACGATGGCATCGCGCCCCTCCACCATCGCCCATTCCGGCAACGCCGCCGCAAGCTCGCCGCGTTGCGCATCGCTCAATTTTGCCACCATGCTGAAACTCCAAATGCCCGAGGACGCGGCCATGCCAGCCTACACCACCCCGCCCAGCGAGGAAGACATCCTGGCAATGGCCGAAACCGCCCTCGCGGCACTCCCGCCGCGCCTGTCCCGCCACGTGGAAGGCATCGCCATCCTGGTGGAAGACATCGCGGACGAGGAAACGCTGACGAACCTCGGCATCGACAACGCATGGGAACTGACCGGCCTCTATCACGGCATCCCCATGACCGAGCGCAGCGTGTCCGACCCGGTGCAATTGCCGGACACCATCATGCTCTACCGCGACCCCATCCTTGTTGAATGGATCGAAACCGGCGAGGACCTCGGCCGCCTTGTGGGCAGCGTCCTGGTGCACGAAATCGCCCACCATTTCGGCTTTTCGGACGCGGAGATCGAGAGGATCGAGGCGGATATGCTTGGCCGGTAGATCGCCGGTGCAATCGCGCGGCAAATCGCCCATATAACAAGGTGCCGACCAGAGGGTGTGATGGCTGAAGCGAGCCTCGAATTACTTCAGACGATGTTGCAGCGGGTGTTGGACACTCAGTCGCGCCATAGTGACCAGTTCCGTACAGTCAATGAGCGGCTGGCCGCGATCGACAAAAATCTTGTCATGATCCGTCAACGCGCCGCTTTGGGCGCAGAGGCGACAACTCTTCTGGGCGATCGTTTGGACAGCCACGAAGGCCGTCTGGACCGCTTGGAGAGGCGGCTGGAGCTGCGAGACTTCTAGGATGCGCGCGGCAAAGTCCTAAACAACCCGTCATCCAATCCAACCCCCGCCTCAACCCCTAGCTTATTCACCGCCCGCACGGCCGACCCCACCGAACGCCGAATATCCCCCGCCCGCGCCGGCCCCTGCTCCACCCGTGCCGTCTTGCCACAAACCCGCCCGACAATTTCCGCCAGCGCCGCGATGGAGATCTCCCGCCCCGTGCAGACGTTGGCGACAAACGCGCCGGTTTCCCGACCCAGATATCCCATCGCCGCCACAAGGTGCGCCACCACATCGGCCACAAACACGAAATCCCGCGTCTGCCCGCCATCGCCATGCACCGTAACACTCTGCTCCCGCGCAATCCGGTCCGCGAAGATCGAGATCACGCCGCTGTAAGGTGAGGACGGATCCTGCCGCGGCCCATACACATTGAAGAATCGCAGCCCGAAACTCGGCACGCCGTGCACCCCCCACCCCACCGCCGCATGTAGCTCGGACCCATACTTGTCCGCGCCATACGCCGTACGGGGCGCACATGGCAGCCCTTCATGCGCCACCGCATCCCCCACATCGCCATACACCGCGGCCGACGACGCATAGACCACCGGCAGCTGTCCGGCGCGGCACGCATTCAGCACGGCAATCGTCCCCGTCAGGTTGACCCGGTGCGTCCCCGCCCAATCCTCGTTCGCCCGCGCCACGGACGCGATCGCGGCCAGATGGAAACACCCCGCCGCGCCATCCAAAGCACGGCGCAGCGCCGTCCCATCGCAAATATCCGCCTCGATCAGCTCCGCCCGCGCGTCCAGATTTCGCCGATGCCCCGTGGACAGATCATCGATAACGCGCACGCCATCGCCGCGCGCGAGCAGCGCGTCCGTCAAATGCGACCCTATGAACCCGGCCCCGCCGGTGACGACATACAGAGGCAACCCGTTTCTCCTTCGACGCCTATCTGTCCCGGCAAAACCTTAAACGAAACCCCCTGACATCAAACGTGCACCGCCTGCTGCTTTCCCGGCACCGGCCTGGCGAGGTAGAAGCCCGCATGAGCACCCCCGTACCGGCACCGGATACCTGCGCCGTCATCCTTGCCGCCGGCCTCGGCACCCGCATGAAATCGGCCCTCCCCAAGGCCGCCCATCGGATTGCAGGGCGCCCGATGCTCCAGCACTTGCTGAGTGCGGCCACGCAGGTCTTTAGCCGAGTCGTCGCCGTCATCGGGCCCGACATGGACCAGCTCGGCGCCATGGCCGCTCCGCACGGCGTGGTCGTCCAGCAGGAACGCCTCGGCACTGCTCACGCCGCCTTAGCCGCCGCGGACCATTTTGGCGCGGGCGAAGTCGCCATCCTGTTCGCCGACAACCCGCTGATCCGCCCCGAAACCCTCGCCCGCCTGGTCGCCGCCCGCCAATCCACCGGGGCCGGCCTGGCGCTGATGGCCATGCGCCCCGCCGACCCAGCCCGCTACGGCCGCCTGGTCCAGGACGAAGCCGGCCACGTGCTCCGCATCGTCGAGTGGGCGGACGCCACCCCGGACGAACGCGCCATCACGCTCTGCAACGCCGGCGCGCTGTGCGGCCCGGCGGACCGCCTTGCCGCCTGGCTCCGCGAAGTCCGCCCGGACAATGCCAAGAGCGAGTATTACCTCACGGACCTTGTCCGCCTCGCTGTACGCGACGGCGCGCATGTCGCTGCCGTGGAAGCCCCCGAGGCGGAACTCCGCGGCGTGAACTCCCGCGCCGAACTCGCCGCGGCGGAAGCCGTCTTCCAAACTTTCCTCCGCACCGAAGCCATGGCGGCCGGCGCCACGCTCACCGCGCCTGACACCGTCTTCCTGAGTGCCGACACCGTCCTCGCCCCGGACACCATCGTCGGCCCCCACGTCGTCTTCGGCCCGGGCGTCCACGTCGATGGCCCCGCCGAGATCCGCGCCTTCAGCCACCTGGAAGGCTGCATCGTCCACGCCGGCGCTGTCATCGGCCCCTACGCCCGCCTGCGCCCCGGCACGGTGGTGGGGCAGGCCGCCCATGTCGGCAATTTCGTCGAACTCAAGGCCACCACGCTGGGTGACGGCGCCAAGGCCAACCACCTCGCCTACCTCGGCGACGCCACCATCGGCGCGCGCACCAACGTCGGTGCCGGCACCATCACCTGCAATTACGACGGCTACGACAAGCACCGCACCACCATTGGCGACGGTGTCTTCATCGGATCGAACGCAGTGCTCGTGGCCCCTGTAGACCTGCATGATGGCGCCTTTGTCGCCGCCGGCAGCGTCATCACACAGGATGTGGAGCCAGATGCCATGGCCTTTGGCCGCGCGCGTCAATCCAACATCCAAGGGCGCGGCGCCGATTTTCGTGCCGCACACAGCAAGGATAAAAAATAAATGTGCGGCATCGTCGGTGTCATCGGGCGCGCGGATGCCGCCCCTCTGCTGTTGGAAGGCCTGCGCCGCCTCGAATATCGCGGCTATGACAGCGCCGGCATCGCCACGCTGACCAACGGCCACATCGAACGCCGCCGCGCCCAGGGCAAGCTCATCAACCTCGCCGCCAGCCTGCACGCCGATCCGCTCCCAGGCACCACCGGCATCGGCCACACACGCTGGGCCACACACGGCGCGCCCACCGAAAGTAACGCCCACCCGCACGGCACGTCCCGCGTCTCAGTCGTCCATAACGGCATCATAGAAAACCACGCCGACCTCCGCCACGAACTTGAGGCAAAAGGCCAAATCTTCAGCACCGAGACGGACACTGAAACCGTCGCCCAGCTCGTGGATCACCTGCTTGCCGCCGGCATGACCCCCACCGAAGCTGCACAAGCCGCCTTCGCCCGCCTCGAAGGCGCCTACGCGCTGGCTCTCCTCTTCGCCGGCCACCCGGAGCTCATCATCGCCGCCCAGCACGGCGCCCCGCTCGCCGTAGGCTTCGGCGACGGTGAGATGTTCGTGGGCTCGGACGCCCTCGCGCTAGCCCCCATGACCAGCCAGATCGCCTATCTGCGCGACGGCGACTGGACAATCGTCACGCGCGAAGGCGCCACCTTCCACGACGCCGGTGGCAACACGGTCGCCCGCGAGATCAAACGGACGGCCTTGTCCGGCGCGTCCATCGGCAAAGGCGCGTTCCGCCACTTCATGGAAAAGGAGCTGCACGAACACCCCGCCGTCATCGGCGACAGTCTGCACCGCATGGTCGATCCCGGCACCCGCGCCGTCGTCCTCCCCGACCTGGGTTTTGCGCCCGCAACTGTCCCGCGTTTGACAATGACGGCGTGCGGATCGGCGTATTATGCGGGCCTTGTCGGCCGCAATTGGATCGAAACCCTCGCCCGCGTTCCCGTTGATGCCGACGTGGCCAGCGAATTCCGCTACCGCAATCCACCCATGACAGCGGGCGGCGCTGGCCTCCTGATCAGCCAGTCAGGCGAAACCGCGGACACGCTCGCCGCGCTCCGCACCATGCGGGCAGGCGGCCAGACCATCCTGTCCATCCTCAACGTCCCCGAAAGCACCATGGCGCGCGAGAGCGACGCTGTGCTGGACACCGTCGCCGGCCCCGAAATCGGTGTCGCCAGCACGAAAGCCTTCACCGCGCAGCTCGCCGTTCTTGCCTGCCTCGCCATCGCCCTGGCCCGCGCCCGCGGCACCATCACGGCCGCCGAGGAAGCCGCGCTGACCGACGCGCTCCTAAAAGTTCCAGGCCACGCCGCGGACATCCTCGCCGAGGGCGACGCGCCCGTGCAGCGCATCGCCGCCATCGTCGCCGAAGCGCGCGACGTCCTCTATCTCGGCCGCGGCAGTTGCTACCCCGTCGCCATGGAAGGCGCGCTGAAGCTGAAGGAGATCAGCTACATCCACGCCGAAGGCTACGCCGCCGGTGAAATGAAGCACGGCCCCATCGCGCTGATCGACCGCACCGTCCCCATCATCGGCATCGCGCCCAGTGGCCCGTTGTTCGAAAAGACAGCCAGCAACCTGCAGGAAGCGCATGCGCGCGGCGGCCAGATCATTTTGCTCAGCGACGCGGCCGGCGTGGCAAAGCTCCGCCATATCGCCGTCGATACGCTGACGCTGCCGGACATCCATCCGTTTGCGGCGCCGATCCTGTACAGCATTCCGGTGCAGTTGCTGGCGTATCATGTGGCGGTGCTGCGGGGAACGGATGTGGATCAGCCTCGGAACTTGGCGAAGTCGGTGACTGTGGAGTAAGGAAGGCCTTCTTTTTTTCAAAAAAGAACTCTTGCCTCTAATCCACCGCCAAAAACCCCCTCACCGCCGCCGCCCGCCCATCCGAATACGTCACTTTCCCCGTCCCCGACTCGTCCACCACGATCGTGGCCAGTCCCGACACCGGCGAAATCGCGGTCACCGTCGCGCGCGCCGCACGTGTCGTGTTGCTGACAACGTGATAGCTGAACTGCGCATTATGTGCCGTGTCGGTGAATGTCCACATCGTCGGCATCGGCGGAAACAGCGTAA
Source organism: uncultured Acetobacteraceae bacterium (assembly GCA_964658235.1). Classification (GTDB taxonomy): domain Bacteria; phylum Pseudomonadota; class Alphaproteobacteria; order Acetobacterales; family Acetobacteraceae; genus BOG-908. Next base: position 6,500 of record CAZZYR010000078.1, read on the forward strand.
ACCTTCCTTCGCCACCGGAGAGCGTCGTAGTCGCGTAAGCCGTGCCTCCGCCGCCGATCCCCAGCGAGCCTGGTGTCGGTGCGGTGATCGACAGCGACCCGGCCGGGCCGATCCGCAGGTTGGAGGCCGTGCCGGCCAACGTCACGCTAGGCGCGCCCGTATTTTCGGATGCTGTCACGGTGAACGGCACAATGCTGGCCAGCGACTTATTAAGAGATCGAAATGTTTGCGCCACGCCGCCCTTGCAGGTGAGCACCTTCGATGTATTGACCGCGGGCGTGCTGCACGTGAAGCCGACATCCGCGGCAAGCTGGTTGCCCGCTTGCGTGAACGTGCCAAGGCCGCGCAGCGTCTCGATCTTGTTGACGATCGAAAACACATCCGTGATGGCCAGAGTGCCAACCGGCTTGCCGCTAGGCTGAAGATATGTGGCCGTTTCCACAAGCGTTGCCGTGTTTGTGCCAACCGCCACCGTCACACTTGCGTGGCTATAGGGCTTCTTGCACGCGGCATCGAAATAGGTGTCGATCGCTGACACCCGTTGCGTCGGAGAGATGGTGGTCACAGAGAGCGTCTTGGTCGATCCCGCGGACGCCAGTTTCGTGCATTTCGGCGGCGTTGTGTCGTTGTAGTTGATGATCCCCAGTTCGTTCTGCAAAAGGTTCAGGGTGAGCGCCATGTCCAGACCCACCTGCGTCATGATCCGCGGTTCCACCGCCGGCGGCGAGGCCGCTGCCTGTCCCATTCCGCCTGCCAGACACGCCAGCATAGTCGTGAGGTAAGGCGTCTGTCCCGTCAGCAGACCGTCCGCCAAGAGCTGATCATGCAAAACTCCACGTCTCTAGATTGAGCAGAACGAGGCTTTTGTGCACTTTAGTGTGAGCCGGCCGGTAGTCATAGCGGGCTTCTTCGGCAAGGCCCCCCCTCCCATGGCTGCGGCGCGTTGATGAGCCACCTGAGCGCTTGCCCGCCGCCACCCGCGCAGGCAAACCATCCCCAACAGGACCAGGACTAAAGCATTGCCCAAGATCAAGGTGGCGACCCCGGTGGTCGAGCTGGATGGCGACGAGATGACCCGCATCATCTGGGGCTTCATCAAGCAGAAGCTGATCCTGCCCTACTTGGATATCGACCTGAAATACTACGATCTGGGGATCGAGCACCGCGACGCGACCAGTGACCAGGTGACAATTGACTCTGCCCTGGCCATCCGGGAGTTCGGCGTGGGGGTCAAATGCGCCACCATCACCCCTGACGAGGCGCGCGTGACCGAGTTCGGCCTCAAGCGCATGTGGCGCAGCCCGAACGGCACCATCCGCAACATCCTGGACGGGACCATCTTCCGTGAGCCGATCATCTGCCACAACGTGCCGAGGCTGGTGCCGCATTGGACTCAACCCATCGTTATCGGCCGCCACGCGTATGGCGACATCTACCGCGCCACTGAAATCAAGATCGCCAAGCCCGGCCGTGTCAGCCTGCTCTACGAGCCGTTTGACGGGGCGGAGAGCCAAGTGTTTGAAGTTCATGATTTCAAGGGTCCTGGCGTTGCCATGGGCATGCACAATACCCGCCTGTCCATCGAGGGCTTCGCACGCGCCAGCTTCAATTATGGCCTGCTGCGCCACTACCCGGTCTATCTCTCCACCAAGAACACCATCCTCAAATCCTATGACGGTATGTTCAAAGACGTTTTCGAAGAGATTTTCGAGGCCGAATTTGCCGAAAAATTTGCCGCTGAAAACCTCACCTACGAACACCGGCTGATCGATGACATGGTTGCCAGCGCGTTGAAATGGTCCGGCGGCTATCTGTGGGCCTGCAAGAATTACGACGGTGACGTGCAGT
>CAZZYR010000079.1:0-3763 GCA_964658235.1 uncultured Acetobacteraceae bacterium
TGCCCCCGAACCCCCACCAGGGCCAGCGGCCCTGGACCAGCATCAATTGACTTTGCACAGCGGCATAGTTGGGCAAGGGCAGCAGACGGCGGTAACGTCCGGAGCATGAAGCTGATCTTAGCCGCAATGGACCCGGCCCTGGTCGATGCCTGGCAGAAGGAATTCCGTGGCATCGCAAACGTCCAGATCCACCGGGGATCAATACTCGACGTGCCTGCAAACGCTCTTGTCAGCCCGGCGAACAGCTACGGCTTCATGGATGGCGGTATCGATGCGCTATACTCTGAAAACTTCGGCTGGGATCTTCAGCTCTGCCTGCGCCGGGCCATCCTTGAGCGACACCATGGAGAGCTTCTCGTGGGTTCAGCCGAGATCGTCTTAACTGGAAATGACACGCACCCGTATCTGATCGCCGCACCTACCATGCGCGTCCCAATGATCCTAGACACCAAAACGGTCAATCCGTTCCTTGCCACGCGCGCCGCCCTGCTGCTCATCAGACACGGCGCCTTTGCGGTCGAGCCTCTTGTGGGCATGAAAGTGCGTGACCAGGTCACGACTGTCGCCTTTCCGGGCATGGGAACCGGCGTCGGTCAGGTGCCCCCAACCGTGTGTGCGCGGCAGATGCGCGCGGCGTTCGATCAGACCCAGCTGGAACGGATTAGACTGCCGTCCAGTTGGGCCGAAGCCAGCGAGGCGCACCAGCTCCTCTACACGCAACACCCGAAAAGGCTGCAATGAGCAACGTTCAGCCTTGTGAAGCACGCCAACGCTCGACGGGATGAACCCCGAACGCCTTCTTGTCTTCCGCGCCACCCCGCCCCAAAACGTGCCCTCAAGGGAGACAACCAATGAACCAGCCGCAAAACCGCCAGTGGCAACTCACCGCGCGCCCCCAGGGCCTGCCCAAGCGCAGCGACTTCACCTGGACCACCCTGCCCGCGCCCGAGCCGCAGGACGGCGAGGTCCTGGTGCGCACGCATTACATCTCGCTCGATCCCGCCATGCGCGGCTGGATGAACGATGCCCGCAGCTACATCGCCCCCATCAAGCTGGGCGACGTGATGCGCGCCGGCGCCGTGGGCGAAGTGGTCGCCAGCCGCCATCCCGATTTCCGTGAAGGCGACTTCGCCGTCGGCATGCTGAACATGCAGGATTACGGCGTGCAGAACGGCGCCGCGCTGCAGAAGGTGGACCCCAAGCTGGCGCCGCTGCCGCTCTATCTCAGCGCGCTCGGCATGCCGGGCATGACCGCCTATTTCGGCCTGCTGGATGTGGGGGCGCCGGTGGCGGGCCAGACTGTCGTCGTCTCGGCCGCCTCGGGCGCCGTCGGCGCGCTCGTGGGCCAGATCGCGCGCATCAAGGGCTGCCGTGCCGTGGGCCTGGCCGGCGGCGCCGAGAAATGCGCCTACGTGAAGGACGTGCTCGGCTTTGATGCCGTGATCGACTACAAGAACGAGGATGTCGGCGCCGGCCTGTCCAAGCATTGCCCGAAAGGGATCGACGTCTATTTCGACAATGTCGGCGGCGAGATCCTGGATGCCGCCATGGCGCGGCTGGCGCGCCACGCCCGCGTGGTGATCTGCGGCGCCATCTCGCAATACAACAGCACCGAGGTGGTCGGCCCTAAGAACTACCTGACCCTGCTGGTGCAGCACGCCCGCATGGAAGGCTTCGTGGTGTTCGACTACGCCGCGCGCTATGCCGAGGGCGCCCAGGCCATGGCCGGCTGGCTCGCGGATGGGTCCCTGAAGTCCAAGGAAGACATCGTCGACGGACTTGAAACGTTTCCGCAAACGCTGCTGAAGCTGTTCACGGGCGAGAATTTCGGGAAGCTGATCATCAAGTCAGTGTAAGGAAGAAAGCAGTTCTTTTTTTAAAAAAGGACCAAAAACTTTTATCCATGGAGCCCGCGACAGCACTGACAAAAGTTTTTTGCTTCTTTTTTTCAAAAAAGAAGGCTTTCTTACTTCCGCAACGAAACGGAGGAGCGACCCTTGGAAATCACCATGCCGAAACGTCTGGCCGGCGAGTTCCTGGGCACCTTCTGGCTGGTGTTCGGCGGCTGCGGCAGCGCCGTGCTGGCCGCCGCTTTCCCGGCACTCGGCATCGGCTTCGCCGGCGTGGCGCTCGCCTTCGGGCTGACCGTGCTGACCATGGCCTATGGCGTGGGCTATCTGTCCGGCGCGCATTTCAATCCCGCCATCACGATCGGCCTCTGGGCTGCAGGACGGTTCCGCGCCGCGGACGTGCCGTTCTACGTCGTCACCCAGGTCGTGGCTGCCATCGCGGCCGCCGGCGTGCTGTATCTGATCGCCAGCGGCAAGCCGGGGTTCGAGCTCGGCGGGTTCGCCTCGAACGGCTACGGCGATCTCAGCCCGGGCAAGTATGCACTCGCGTCCTGCGCGGTGTGCGAGGTGGCGTGCACGTTCTTCTTCCTGATGGTGATCTTCGGGGTGAAATCTTCTCGCGTGCCGAGCGGGTTTGGGCCCATCCCCATCGGACTGGCGCTGACCCTTATCCACCTGATCTCAATCCCGGTGACGAACACCTCCGTCAATCCGGCGCGCAGCACCGGCCAGGCAATCTTCGCAGGCGGCCCGTGGCTGGGGCAGCTTTGGCTGTTCTGGGCGGCGCCGATTGCGGGCGCGGTCCTGGCCGCCCTGGTGACACGCGCGCTGCACCGGCCGGAAGATCCCTCCGCCGTGCCGTGATGGACGGGATAGACAGGCTCCTGCGCCTGGCCGGCGCCGCGGGTTTGAGTGGCGTGGAGCGCGGGCTGTCTTACGGCACGCCCGGCTTGCGCGTGCGCGGCAAGTTCCTGGCGCGGGAGAAGGAGCCCGGCACGCTCGTGATGCGCTGCCCGGTCGATGAGAAGGCCATGTTGATCGAGGCGGAACCGAGGTTCTACTTCGAGACCGATCATTACCGCGGCTACGATGCCGTTCTCATCCGGCTGGGCAAGATCGACGACGCAAGGCTGATGGCGCGGCTGGAAAGGGCGTGGCTGATGCAGGCCGGCAAAGCGCTGGTGCGCAAGCGGCAAGCCGGGGCATGATTGCGGTGGCGCCGCCATGACACACACGCGTCACCTTGCCACGCCGCCTAATCTGCATCCGATCAGCTCCAGACGCGTAATGTGATTGTTAGAGATACCCACGCAAGCGGACCTTGATTCGGAACCAATACATTAACCTGTTCGTCGGATAGTCAGCCTATGACACGGCTACGTCTCCCTTTGCCCGTTCGCGCCGCCGTGACGGATATGCTAGGGCTGAACGTCAGCCCGGAAGTCGCGCGGGCCCAACTGGCGGCGCTTCAGCAGCGCGTGCCCTATCTCTACGCCATTCTCGCGGTCAACGTGTCCGCCCTGTGCTCCACGCATCTCGAAACCAATCCGATGTGGCAAGTGGTCTTCATACCACTGATCCTCGTCTCCAGCCTCGCATCGCGGCTGATCTGGTGGATCAAGCTTGATGTCGCCGCGGCCTCCGATGCAGGCGTCGCGCACCGGCTCCACTCCACCATCCTGGCCAGCGCCGGCATCGGCGTGCCCATCCTCGTCTGGGCGATATCGCTCCATCGCAGCGATTCGGAGCTGGCCTGGTCGGTCTTCATGACGGAAAATGGCCATGTCGATTTCTTCATCGGCATCACCGTGGTCAGCTGTATCTTCCTGCTCATGCACCTTCGCCGCGCGGCGATCCTGCTGGCGCTGATCATCGTCGGGCCGTTCTCCATCTACCTTCTTGCGACCGGCCGG
>CAZZYR010000079.1:3773-8319 GCA_964658235.1 uncultured Acetobacteraceae bacterium
GATCGAGAGCGCGATCGCGCTCAACCTCCTCCTGGTCACCGCCGCCATGCTGTACGTCGCCGTCTCCTTCGCCCGCGACTTCGAACGGATGGTCATGACACGCGGAGACCTGGAGCGCCTGAGCCTCCAGAACGCCCGTCTTGCCGCGTCGGACATGATGACCAACCTGCCGAACCGCCGCCGTTTCTTTCACGAACTCGAGCAGGCCGGCCACGATTCCCCTTTCGCGGTCCTCGTCCTGGACCTCGATGGCTTCAAGCAGGTCAACGACGTCTATGGCCACAACGCGGGAGACGACGTCCTGCGAGCCGTGGCCACGCGCCTGCGGGACGTGGTCCCCGCCGGCGCCTGCCTCGCGCGGCTCGGCGGCGACGAGTTTGCCTGCCTGCTGTCCGGCGAACTGGCCGGCATGGCCCCCACGATCGCGGAAGCAATGATCGCGGCCTGCAGCACGCCCATCGATTGCGCATCCTTCACAGCCAATATAGGCGCCTCCGCGGGAATCTGCCTCTCACGCAGTGCCACGGATGCGCCGCTGGCGGTCTATGAGCGTGCCGACTACGCCCTGTTCGAAGCCAAACGCGCCGGGCGCGGCCGTGTGGAAAGCTTCAACGGTCAGCACGACCATTCCATCCGCCGCAACAGCAGCATCGCCCACCTCCTACGCGCGGCGGACCTGCACAGCGAACTCAGTACTGCCTACCAGCCCGTTGTTGCTGCCGGTGATCACCGGATCAATTCCTTCGAGGCGCTCATCCGCTGGACCAGCCGCGAGCTCGGTCCTGTCGGGCCGGACGAATTCATCCCGATCGCCGAGCGGACGGACCTCATCTTCGAAATGTCACGCCATATCCTGCGCGATGCGCTCAACCAGGCCAACGCCTGGCCCGGGCATATCTCGATCAAGATAAATCTCTCTGTCCGTGACCTGTTGTCGAGCAGCCAGACAGAGGCGCTGGTCGGACTCCTCCTCGCCTCGAAGATCCACGCCTCCCGCGTCACCTTCGAGGTGACTGAGACCATTTTCGCCGAATCACTCGAATCCGTCCGGTCCAACGTAGCGATACTCCGAGCTACAGGCTGCAAGATCGCGATCGACGATTTTGGGATCGGCTATTCGAACCTCAACTACATCCACGCGCTCTCACCTGACATCATCAAGATTGACCGTTGCTTTGTCGAAAGCGTCGCCACCCATTCGGCCAGCCAGCGGATCGTCCGCACCATCATCGAACTGGCGCGCAATGTGGGCGCCACATCGGTCGCCGAAGGCGTGGAGACGCTCGCGCAAGCCCGCCTGCTCGCCGAACTCGGCTGCGACGAGCTGCAGGGTTACTATTTCTCCAAGCCCGTCTCCGCCTCTGCCGCTTCCGTCATGGCGGCAAGGGGCGCCACAGCCGAGACTTTGTTGATCGCGAGCGCGGCGGCTTGAGGAAGGCCCTTTTCGAGAAAAAGAACTGCTTACGCCGGCAGCGTCACCACGGCACGCGCCCCGCTCGGCACCCGGTTGCCCAGCACCACATCGCCCCCATGCGCGCGTAAAATGTTCCGTGCGATCGGCAATCCCAGGCCGGTCCCGCCCGTCTCCCGGCTGCGGCTGTTCTCTATCCTGTAGAACGGCTCGAACACACGCTCCACCTCGTCCGCCGGCAGGCCGGGGCCATCGTCCTCCACCGTCACCGTCGCCAGCGTGGCCCCCGGCTCCAAAGTCACACGCGCATTGCCGCCATATTTGATGGCATTGCCGACAAGGTTCGCAAACACCCGCTTCAGCGCCAGGATGCGCCCATGCACAGTGAAGTGCTTCGGGCCCTCGAAGAACAGTAGTTCGGCCGCCTCCGGGCGCGCGTCCGCCGCGTCGTCCAACACCGTGCGCAGCAGCGCCACCAGATCGAACGGCACCGCGGGCTCCGTGTCCGCCGTATCGCGCCCGAACACCAGCGTGGCGGACACCATCGCGTCCAGCTCATCCAGGTCCGCCATGAACTTTTGGCGCTGCTCGTCATCGTCGATGAATTCCGCGCGCAGCTTCAGCCGGGTGATCGGCGTGCGCAGATCATGGCCAATGGCGGTCAGCAAAAAGGTGCGGTCCTGCACGAAACGTCGGATCCGCGCGGCCATCGTGTTGAAGGCAACTGCCGCGCGGACAACCTCTTCAGGCCCGCGCTCAGGCAAAGGCGGCGCGTTCACGTCCCGCCCCAGCCGTTCGGCCGCTTCCGCTAGCAACTTAACCGGCCCCGTCAGCCGGCTCACCGCCCATACCGACAGGATGGCTGCGGCCGCCGTCATCAGCACAAAGGCAAGCAGGAACGTCGGTGAATGCCACGGCCGTGGCGGCGTCAACTGGGCGTGCAGCACCAGCCAGCCCCAGTCGGGAAACTGCATGCCGATCGAGATGTAATCGGACCACGGCGCCCCGCGTATCACCACCTCGCGCGGATGGTTGGCAGGGCGCACCGGTACCAAGCTCATATTGACCCTGATCTGGCCCGCATACGGCGCCTGCATCAGTTCCCCGGTCACCGGCGGCCCGGCCGTCAGCGCCGCCGTCAGCTTCGGCCCCAGATCCATCTCCTTCAGCGCCGCCTCACGTTCGCCGGAGGATGTGGATACCGCCGAGCGATAGATGCTCATCGAGCGGATGCCCAAATCGCGCAACTCCGCGAACCGCTGCAGCTCGATCCTGTCGAACGCATGGATCGTCAGCCCCGCCGCCTGAACAATCACCAGTCCCACCAGCAGCGTCAGCAGCGTCCTGCGCGCCAGGCTGTTCGGCCAGGCGGGCACCATGGACAAAAGCTTCTTGGTTCTTTTTTCCACAAAAGAACCGCTGTCTTTCAGTCTCGGATCAACTGCGTTCAATATCCGCCGCGAGCACGTACCCGCCTCCCCTGACCGTCTTGATCAGCTGAGCATGCCGCCCGTCATCTTCCAGCTTCCGCCGCAGCCGGCTGATCGCCACATCGATTGCCCGGTCGAATGGCCCCGCCTGCCGCCCGCGCAACAGATCAAGCAGCATGTCCCGCGTCAGCACGCGGTTCGCGCGCTCCACGAGTGCCACCAGCAGATCGTATTCGCCACCGGTCAGCGCCACTTCCACCCCGTCCGGGTTCAGCAGGCGCCGGCGCGCCGGCTCCAGCGTCCAGCCGCTAAAGCGCACTGCACGGGCGTTCGGCTCCACCGCCTTTTCCAGCCGCTCGGAGGTGCGCCGCAGCACCGCGCGGATGCGCGCTAGCAGCTCGCGCGGGTTGAACGGCTTGGGCACGTAGTCATCCGCGCCCAGCTCCAGCCCAATGATCCGGTCCGTCTCTTCGCCCATCGCGGTCAGCATCACGATGGGCACGTCTGACTGTGTGCGCAGCCAGCGCGCTACATCCAGCCCGGTCTCCCCAGGCAGCATCAGGTCCAGAACCACAAGCTGGTAGTGGCCCAGCGGCCAGTGGCGGCGCGCCTCCCGCCCGTCGCGAACCGCGGTCACGCGGAACCGGTTACGCTCCAGGAAGCGCGCCAACAGCTCGCGAATCTCCCGGTCGTCGTCGACGATCAGGATGTGCGGCATAGTTTCCATTGTTCACCCTCATACGCGATTCCGCCGCTCCGGCCAGCCTGCCGTTTCACTCCGTTTCATTCTTCTCCGCCGAGGCTGAGAGGGTGCTCCGTGCTGATCCCCCCTGCCCCCGCAGCCGCGCGCGCCGCGCTGGACCGTCTGGCCGAGCTGGACCCGGACTTGCGGCGGATTGAAGCCGAGGCGGGCCCCCTCCCCTGGCGCGTGCGCCAGTCGGGCTTTCCCGGCCTGCTCTCCGCCATCGTCGGGCAACAGATCAGCAACCAGGCCGCCGCCGCCATCTGGAACCGCCTCTGCGCCCTGCCCGGCAGTCTGGCGCCCGAAACCTTTCTTGCTCTTGAGGAGGACGTGTTGCGCGCGGCCGGCCTGTCCCGCCCCAAGATCGGCCACGCGCGCGCCGTGGCGGACGCCTTCCGCACCGGCGTGCTGGCCAATGACACGCTGGCCGACATGCCGGACGAGGACGCAGTACGCCTGCTCTCTTCCATCCGTGGCCTGGGCGTGTGGTCCGCTGAAGTCTACCTGCTGTTCGCTTTGGAGCGCCCGGACGTGTTCCCGGCCGGCGACTTGGCCCTGCAAGCCGCGGCCGGCCACCTGAGAGGCCTGGAGACGCGCCCCACCGCCGCCGCGTTGCGCGCCATGGCCGCCGCCTGGCAGCCACATCGCGCACTGGCCGCGCGCCTGCTGTGGCATTGGTGGCGCCACGTTACCGGACGTCCATCGATGGACGACGAGACGCTCCGATAGGCTGTCGGGAACAGCACGCCACAGCCGGCGTTGACTTGGCTGAACCTCAAGGAGATAGACATGACATTTCGTTCGCGCGCAGGCGCATTGCTGATTCTGACGTGCGTGGCGGCAGCGCCCGCAGCTTGGGCCGGCTGCGTCACCGGCGCGGTCGTTGGCGGTGTAGCCGGCCACGTGGCTGGGCATCACGGTTTGGTTGGCGCCGCGGCCGGCTGCGCCATCGGGCATCACGAG
>CAZZYR010000080.1:0-8306 GCA_964658235.1 uncultured Acetobacteraceae bacterium
GCCGCGATGCGTGGACATCAGTCATGCCGGGCGGCCTGATCCTGTCCGCGCTGACAATGATCGTGGCGGTGGCAACGGGGCTGGCTGCCGGCCGCGCCGCGTGGATTGAAACGGCGCCATTGGGTGCGGAGATCCGGGCATGAGCGCCGGTTCGCGCGCATGCCGCTGGGCGCTGATCTGCGCCACGGTTTTATCGCCAGCTGTTGGCCTGGCGGAAGGGTTTGATGTGCGGACCCAGATCGGGCCGCATCCGGTGCTGCCGGATCCGCAGCAATATCTGGTGCCGCCCATGCATCTGGCGAAGGTGGTGCCATGGAAGGCAGGTGAGTTGCCGAAGGTGCCAGCGGATCTCAAGATCCAAGCTCTGGCTTCGGGGTTGGATCACCCGCGCTCGGTTTATACGCTCCCTAACGGCGACATCCTGGTGGTGGAGTCGCAAAGCCCAGGCATCGAGCTGACGCGGCGGCCGAAGAACATCGTGATGAACTGGGTGGAATCCTTCGTGACGTCGGCCGGGGCCACGCCGAAGGCAAACCGGATCACGCTGCTGCGCGACACCAAGGGCACCGGCGTGCCGGATGTGCGCACGGTGTTTATCGATCACCTTTATTCCCCATTCGGCATCGCGTTGGTGGGCAACGATCTTTACGTGGCCAACACGGATGGGATTTTGCGTTTCCCTTACACCAGCGGGGAGACCAGCATCACGGCGCCCGGAACGCTGCTGACACCGCTGCCTGGCGGCCCGATCGACCACCATTGGACGAAGAGCCTGGTGGCCAGCGAAGACGGCACGAAACTGTATGTGGGCGTAGGCTCCAACAGCAACATCACCGAGAATGGTATCGGCGCCGAGCTTGACCGGGCGGCGATCTGGGAGGTGGACCGGGCCACTGGCGCGCACCGCATTTTTGCGTCCGGCCTGCGCAACCCGAATGGCCTGTGCTGGCAGCCGCAAAGCCATGCGCTGTGGGCCGTGATCAATGAGCGCGATGAGCTGGGGCCTGATCTGGTGCCGGATTACATGACATCCGTGAAGGACGGCGCATTCTACGGTTGGCCCTACAGCTATTACGGTCAGCACGTGGATCCGCGGGTGCGGCCGCAGCGGCCGGATTTGGTGGCGAAGGCAATCCCGCCGGATTACGCGCTGAGCTCGCATGTGGCACCGCTGGGTATGGTGTTCGACACGCTGAGCGGGCTGCCCGCGCGTTTTAACGGCGGCGCGTTTGTGGGCGAGCATGGCAGCTGGGACCGGCCCGAGCTGAACGGCTACAAGGTGGTGTTCGTGCCGTTCAAGGACGGCGTGCCGGCCGGAATGGCGGAGGATGTGGTCACCGGGTTCCTGGACGCGGCCGGCCACGCGCATGGGCGGCCAGTGGGCGTGACGCTGGACAAGGGCGGCGCGCTGCTGATTGCGGACGATGTGGGCAACACGGTGTGGCGGGTAACGTCGGCCGCCGGGTCGCAGGCGTCGGCGGCGCCCTGAACAAGGGGGGCTAGGGCCTCAGGCCGCAGCACGGTCCAGGCGCAGAGCCTCTGCCCCTACCTTTCTCATGCCTCCCAAGGCCGCGCCCCCGGTCCGAATGCATCGGCCAGCTTGCCGCGGGCGCGGGAGACGCGGGCGCGCATGGTGCCGACGGGGACGCCGCAGACGGCGGCGGCCTCTTCATGGGTCAGTTCCTGGGCGCCTACCAGCACCAGCGCCTCGCGCAGCAGCGGCGGAAGAAGCCACAGCATGCGCGACATGTCAGAAATTTCGCCGTGATGTTGCTGCAGGGTCGGTGCGCCGGCGCCGGCATGGCGCGCCATGGCCGTGGCCTCCCGCCGCCGCCGGCGGGACTGTTCGAAAAACGCGTTTCGCAAAATCGTGAACACCCACGCTTTCACGCTGGTGCCGGCCTGGAACTGGGCAATCGAGGCAAGCGCCCGTACTACAGTATCCTGCACCAAGTCGTCTGATGCAGGGCGGTCACGGGCCAGAAAGCGGGCATAGGCGCGCAATTCCGGCAGCAGGATGGTCAGCTCTTGCCGGACGCGTGCCGCCTGTTCGGCGGCTGGCGCTTCAGCACCCCCTGATTCGCTGGACAGGCTCCCCATGTTACAGCGAACCCTGACCCGGGCGGTTTGCTGAGATGGCGACTTGGCTGGTTTCCGGGCGCGGCCAGATATCGAGACGTCCTGTAGCTAAGAGGCTTTGCATGACTGCGTTCCAACGCGACGACCTGATCCGTGCGCTGCCCTACGCACGCAGGTATGCCCGCGCTCTGACCGGGAGCCAACCCGCCGGTGACGCGCTGGTGGCGGAATGCTTGCGCGAGACGCTGGATCCGGCAGCGAGTGCGGCCCAGGACGACCAGCTGAGTGACGCTCGCCATGTTCTGTATCGCGGTGTGACGCGGGGTTTTGAGGCGAGCGGGGGCAACAGTGATCTTGAGGACGGCCTGACAATCCGGCAGCGCCAGCTTCTTCTGCTAACGTCGCTGGAGGATGTGTCCGCCGTGGATGCAGCGCCCATCCTGGGCATTGCGCCGGAGGAGGCGGAGGCGGGCCTGGCGGATGCGCGGGACCGGTTGCGCGCCACCACGGCGACGGATGTGCTGATCATCGAGGACGAGCCGATCATCGCCATGGATCTGGAGGAACTGGTGCAGAGCTGCGGCCACCGGGTAGTGGGTGTGGCGGCGACGGAGGCGGAGGCGATTGCGCTTGCCAAGCGGACCCGCCCCGGCCTGATCCTGGCCGACATCAATCTTGGACTCGGCGGAGACGGCAGCAGCGCGGTCAGCGCCATTTTGGCCGTTCATTTTGCGCCGGTGATTTTCGTAACCGCCTATCCAGAACGCCTGTTGACTGGCGATGCCATCGAACCGGCGTTTGTGATCACAAAGCCGTTCGAGCCGCTGACGCTGGCCATTGCGACCTACCAGGCGGTGACTGGGGGCGTACAATTGGACCGGGTCTAGGTCCGCGACGGCTTCGGCAAACTTTTTTTGCTTCTGTTTTCAAAAAGTAGGCCTTGCCTTTCGCCCTACCTCCCGAGGCAACCCTACGGGTGCTGGCGCTCTTGAACCTTCCGACGCGGCGAGGGGCCCCTGGATGGCGGATGGCGTGATTTTAGAGAAGCAAGCGGCGCATGGCTCCGCCGGCCCGGCCACGCCATTGCGTATCATGGCCGGCCACGTGGCGCCGGTTCGGGAGCAGGCAGAGAAGGCTGCCGCGCTGGGTTTCAGCCATCTTCTGCTGCCGCCTGTTTGGCGCGCGCCGTCCGAGGCCGAGCCGGATCTGGTTGACGGCTTCGATGCGTTGTTGCCTGGCTTTGCGTGCGACGGCCTGAGCGACGCTGCACGCGATGCCGCCGGCGCGGACGTGTCCCTGATCATCGACGTGGTGCTGGACCGACTTGCGGCGGGGTCACCGCTGGCCGGCGCGGCGGATAGCCCATTTGTATCTCCGGACGCTGCTGATCTGCTGGATCCTCGCCGTGCCATTGGATTGGAGGCCCGCGCCCGGTTGCGCGACGCGGCCGACGCGGCGAGGCTGGCCGCCTGGTGGAGGCGCCACCTGCGCGCGTGGACCGAAGCCGGCGTTTCCGGCTTCCGCCTGCGTGGCCTGACCGCTTTCCCCGCGCATCTTGTCACAGCGTTCGCGACTGCCGTGCGTCATGACGTGCCGAATGTGTTGTTGCTGCCGTGGACCCCGGGGACTCCGCGGGAAACGGTGCTGGCACTGGCGGACACCGGCATGGACGCGGTGTTTGTGTCGCTGCCCTGGTGGGATGGCAGGGCAAATTGGCTTTGGGACGAGCTCGGCGCACTGCTGCGGGTGGCGCCGGTGCTGGGTGTGGACGCCGTGCCGCCTGCCTCCGGCCATGCCGGCACGCCAGGGCGCGTGGCTCCTGGCCTGGCGGCGTTGATTGGTCAGGGTTGGCTGCATGTCCCAGCGGATAGTCAGCACGAGGCCACCATTATCGGCCTGAATAGAGCGGTGCGCGGCGAGGCCGCTTTGGCGGCGCGCGTGCCCCCGCTTCTGCCGCTGGGGGATGGCGCGACGGCGCTTGCGCTGCTGCGTATGGATGGCGCGGAACATCGCACGGCGCGCCACGCAGCGCTGGCGCTGATCAACACGGATGGATTGCGCCAGTTGACCGTGCATGCCGGGGCTGTTTTGCCGGCGGCCGGCGGCGCGTTCGGCAGCTTTACGGACCAGGCTGGCGAGACGCTGGACCCCGCGGCGAGCATTGTGCTGGCACCAGGGCAGACCAGGCTGTTCACGGCCATGGTCACCCACGCGCAGGCCGCGGCGTCTCCGCGCAGTACATCCGCGTCCGCCCGCGCCGCGGCGGCTACCGCCCGGTTGGCTATAGAGGCGCCCAGCCCTTGCGTGGATGGCGGCCGGTTTGCGGCCAAGGCCACCGCCGGTGCGTTGGTGGAGGTGCAAGCCGATATCGTTTTCGATGGGCATGAGAAGATCGGCGCGGCCTTGCGTTGGCGGGAGCCAGGTGGGTCGGACTGGCAAGAGGCGCCGATGCGTCCGCTCGGCAACGACCGGTGGGCCGGCGCGCTGCCGTTGCAGGTGATGGGCCGCTATCACTACGCCATCCACGCGTGGCGGGATCGGTTTGAGACGTTCCGCGACGAGCTGGCCAAGAAGGCCGCGGCGGGACTGGTGGTGAAGCTGGAGCTTGTAGAGGGTGAGGCGCTGGTCCGCGATGCCGCGGCCCGGCGTGGCGCAGGGGGCGCGTTCGATGCCGTGCTGGCCCGCATGCAGGGCCTTGATGACGCGGCGCGCATTCGGTTGCTGCTGGCGCCGGAGCTTGCCGCGCAGATGCACGCGGCGGACGACCGGCCGTTCAGCGTGCAGACGGACTCAATCCCGGTGGATGCCGAGCGTGCGCGCGCCGGCTTTGCCAGCTGGTATGAGATTTTTCCACGCAGCATGAGTGACGATCCCGGGCGTCACGGAACCTTCGCGGATGTTCACCGCCATTTGCCGCGCATTCGGGACATGGGGTTTGACGTGCTGTATTTCCCGCCGATCAGTCCGATCGGCCGCGTCAACCGCAAGGGGCGCAACAATACGCTTACGCCTGCGGCCAACGATCCGGGCAGCCCATACGCCGTGGGGTCCGATGACGGGGGCCACGACGCGCTGCATCCCGAACTTGGCACGCTGGAGGATTTCCAACAGCTGCAGGCGCAGGCCGCGGCGCACGGGCTGGAGATTGCCATCGATTTCGCCATCCAGTGTTCGCCGGATCATCCCTGGCTAAGGCGCCATCGCGGCTGGTTCGATTGGCGGCCGGATGGATCGATCAAGTACGCTGAAAATCCGCCGAAGAAATACGAGGACATCGTCAACGTCGATTTCTATGCCGAGGATGCGATCCCCGGCTTGTGGCAGGCGCTGTGCGACGTGGTGCTGTTCTGGGCCGAGCAGGGCATCCGCATTTTCCGCGTGGATAATCCCCATACCAAGCCGTTTCCGTTCTGGGAGTGGATGATTGGAGAAGTAAGGGCGCGCTACCCGGACGCGATGTTCCTGGCTGAAGCCTTCACGCGGCCGAAGGTGATGTACCGGTTGGCGAAGCTCGGGTTTTCACAATCGTACACGTACTTCACGTGGCGCAATGAGAAGACTGAGCTTACCGAGTATCTGACGGAGCTCAACCAGCCGCCGGTGAGTTATTTCTTTCGGCCGCATTTCTTCGTCAACACGCCGGATATCAATCCGCTGTTTTTGCAGGGTTCCGGCAGGCCGGGGTTTCTAATCCGCGCGGCGCTGGCTGCCACGCTGTCGGGCTTGTTTGGCGTTTATTGCGGATTTGAATTGTGCGAGGCAGCTGCGGTCCCTGGCAAGGAAGAGTATCTCGACAGCGAGAAGTATCAGATACGCGCATGGGACTGGGAGAGGCCGGGCAACATCGTGGCTGAGATTTCCGTGCTGAACCGCATCCGCCGCTATAATCCCGCGCTACAGACGCATCTGGGCGTCCGCTTCCTGTCGGCCGCGAACGATCAAGTATTGTTCTATGAGAAGGCGACGGCGGACCGGTCTAATGTGGTTCTGGTGGTTGTCAGCCTAGATCCCCGCCAGCCGCAGGAGGCGGAGATTGAACTGCCGCTTTGGTCCTGGAAGATACCGCAGGAAGGCGCGCTGGAGATGGATGACCTGCTGACGGGCACGACGGCCGTATGGCGTGGCGCGCATCATCGCCTGCGCCTGACGCCGGATCGACCCTATGCCATCTGGCGCGCCCGTCCCGCCACCTGAAGCACACGCCCGCTCCAATATTTCAAACGGATTCCCAATGACCTTGCAGACTCCCGCCGCGGCCTTGCCCGAAGATCCGCTTTGGTACAAGGACGCAATCATCTACCAGCTGCATCTGAAGTCCTTCTTCGATGCCGACAATGACGGCATCGGCGACTTCAACGGGCTGATGGAGAAGCTGGACTACATCGCCGAGTTGGGCGTGACCGCCATCTGGATGCTGCCGTTCTATCCCAGTCCGCGGCGCGATGACGGCTATGACATTGCCGATTACCGAGGTGTCCATGCGGACTACGGCACGCTTGCCGATGTGCGCCGCTTCATCGAGGCAGCCCATGCGAAGAATATCCGCGTGATCACGGAGCTGGTGATCAACCATACGAGCGACCAGCATCCCTGGTTCCAGCGCGCCCGGATGGCGCCGCCGGGCTCGCCGGAACGGGAATTCTATGTGTGGTCCGACGACGACGACAAATACGCCGGCACGCGGGTGATCTTCCTGGATACGGAAAAGTCCAATTGGACCTGGGACGATGAGGCCAAGGCGTATTTCTGGCACCGATTCTATTCGCATCAGCCCGATTTGAATTTCGACAATCCGGCGGTGCTGGAGGAGGTGCTGTCCGTGATGCGCTTCTGGCTGGACATGGGAATCGACGGGCTGCGGCTGGATGCGGTGCCGTATCTGGTGGAGCGCGAGGGTACGAACAACGAAAATTTGGCGGAGACGCACGACATCCTCAAGCGGATACGCGCAGAGCTGGACCAGCATGCGCCTGGCCGCATGCTGCTGGCCGAAGCCAACCAGTGGCCGGAGGATGCGCAGCAATATTTTGGCGATGGCGACGAATGCCACATGTCATTCCACTTCCCGTTGATGCCGCGCATGTACATGGCGATTGCGCGAGAGGACCGTTTCCCCATCACCGATATCATGCGGCAGACGCCGGCGATTCCGGCGGCGTGCCAGTGGGCGGTGTTCCTGCGTAACCATGATGAGCTGACGCTTGAGATGGTCACAAGCGCGGAGCGCGACTATTTGTGGGAGACGTATGCGAGCGACCGTCGCGCGCGGATCAATCTGGGCATCCGACGCAGGCTGGCGCCGCTGCTCGAGCGCGACCGCAGGCGCATCGAGCTGATGAATGGGCTACTGCTGTCCATGCCTGGCACGCCGGTGATCTATTACGGCGACGAACTGGGCATGGGCGATAACATCCATTTGGGCGACCGCGACGGCGTTCGCACCCCGATGCAATGGTCCGTGGACCGGAATGGCGGTTTTTCGCGCGCCGATCCGGCGGCACTGGTGCTGCCGCCAATTATGGACCCCATCTATGGCTTTCCGGCGGTGAACGTTGAGAGCCAGGCGCGTGACCAGCATTCGCTGCTGAATTGGATGCGGACGATGCTGGCGGTGCGCCGCCAGCACAGGGCGTTTGGGCGCGGCACGCAGCGTTTCCTGTATCCGGGGAACCGCAGGATCCTGGCGTATTTGCGTGAACACACGGATGAGACAACGGACGAGATTATCCTGTGCGTCAGTAATCTGTCGCGCACCGCGCAGGCAGTGGAGCTGGATCTATCCGCGCTGTCCGGGCGCACGCCGGTGGATCTGGTCGGCGGAGCGGAGTTTCCGGCGGTTGGCCAGCTTCCGTATCTGCTGACGTTGCCTCCTTATGCGTTCTACTGGTTTGCCCTGGTGCCGGAATCCGCGATGCCCGAGCGCGCGGCGCAGGCACCGGCGCCGATGCCGGAATACGCTACCATCGTCTTGCGGCGGGAGATTAGCGAAGTGCTGCAGCCGACAGGGCGTGCAATCCTAGAGCGCGAGGCGCTGCCCGCTTATCTGCAAAAGCGCCGCTGGTTCGCTTCGAAAGGGGAGCGGCTTGAGGGCGTGCGGCTGGGCTATGCTGTGAAGCTGGGTGAGGGGCTGCGCGCCTGCCTGTTGACGGAGGTTGAAGCCAGCGTCGGTGGCCGGGTCGAGAAGTTCGAGCGCCGCTTCGGCAAGCGCGTCGCAGGTCAGACGGCCG
>CAZZYR010000081.1:0-3045 GCA_964658235.1 uncultured Acetobacteraceae bacterium
AGTCCGCGACAGCACTGACAAAAGTTTTTTGCTTCTTTTTTTCAAAAAAGAAGTCCTTCACTTAACTTCAACCAGCCCCGGCCGCGCCGAAAACCCCAAGGCCTGCTCAAATGCAAACCCAAACGCCAGCACCCGCGCATCCGCCCAGGCCGGCCCGATGATGGACAGGCCCACGGGTAGGCCGCGCACCAGCCCCATCGGCACGGACAAATGCGGGTACCCGGCCACCGCAGGCAGCGTGCTCGCCCCGCCGCTCGAATGATCGCCATTGATCCCGTCGATCACCCAGGCTGGCCCGGCTGTAGGCGCCACCAATGCGTCCAGCTTGCCGTCCGCCAGCATCCGGTCGATCCCGTCCACGCCCGCCATGCGCAGGGATTTCGCCCGCGCCTCCACGTAAGCCGGATCGGTTAAACCAGGCTTCGCCTCGGCTTTTTCGAAGAGCTCTTGGCCGAAGACGCCCAGCTCCTCGGCTGCGTGCGCGCGGTTGAACGCGATCAGATCCGCCAGCGTGCGGCTCTTCACCGCGGCCGGCGTGCTCGCCAGATACACAGCTAGATCGGCCTTCAGTTCGCTCAGCAGCACCAGCGTCTCAGCCGTCCCCAATGCATCGGACGCACCGTCGCCCCCGGGCATCTTGTCGATCTCCACAAGCGTTGCGCCGGCGCCGCGCAGCACATCCAGCGCATGCGCGAAGACGGCATCGGTTTCCGGATGAAAACCCGCATTGAAGCGCATCACGCCAATCCGCTTGCCGCGCAGCGCGCCCTTATCCAATACCGCGCCGTAATCGGCGTGGTGCGCATCCGCCGGCGCCGTGGCCGCATCCGCCGGATCGCTCCCCGCCATCGCCGCCAGCAGGATTGCCGCGTCCCGCACGCTGCCCGCCATCGGGCCGGCCGTGTCCTGGCTATGCGCCAGTGGCACCACCCCGTGGCGGGACACCAGCCCCAAAGTCGGCTTGAAGCCCACAACACCGTTCACGGACGCTGGACACGTGACGGACCCATCCGTCTCCGTCCCCACCGCGGCCGCCGCCAGCCCGGCCGCCACCGCCGCCCCGCTGCCGGAGCTGGACCCGCAGGCGGACCGGTCCGGCGACCACGGATTGCGCGTCTGCCCGCCCACCCCGCTCCATCCGCTGATGGAGCGGCTGCCGCGCATGTTCGCCCACTCGCTCAAATTCGTCTTGCCCAGCACCACGGCGCCCGCCGCCCGCAGCTTGGCCGCCAGGCTTGCGTCGCGCCCGGAAACATTGTCCCGCAGCGCCAAGCTTCCCGCTGTGGTCGGCAACGGACCCAGCGTTTCGATGTTATCCTTGAGCAGCACCGGGATTCCGTGCAGCGGCCCGCGGACATGCCCCGCCCGCCGTTCCGCATCCAGCGCGCGCGCATCCGCCAGCGCCTCCGGGTTTACCGCCAGCACTGCGCGCAGCGCCGGCCCGCTGCGGTCGATCGTCTCGATGCGGTCCAGATACCGCCGCACCAGCAGCTCGGACGAATTGCGTCCGGCCGCCATATCGGCCTGCAGCGATGTGATGTCCTCCGCGCGCGCACTCACCGCGAGGCAGACAAGCAAAAGAAAACCAGCACAAATTTTCGCCGACATCCCGCGCGCCCCATAAACAAAAGTTCTTTGATTCTTTCTTTCAAGAAAGAAGGCCTTCCTTGCTTTGCTCCGCCACCAACTCCCGAAACGCCCTTACCGCATTTGAAGCATCCTCCGGCAGCGCCGTCTCCAAAAACAGTTTTGTATTGGCCTGCAACCGCGCGCCAAAGCGCGCCTTGATCTCCGCATCGCACGCCGCCACCCCTGGCAACCGCAACAGCGCGTCCAGCATCGCCGCCTGTCCGTGTGCGCAGGCCTGGATCCGGCGGTCTTCCACAAGATGCTCCGGCCGCGCCAGATTCAGGAAGCTGCCTGCAATAAATTCCAGGGATCGCCTGCTGACGGGATTGTTCGCCGCCAGATCCCCCTGCCCGCGCGCCCATTTCCACAGCGCTTCCTCCGCGCTGCGCAGGATGTAATGGCTGATCCACGCCCGCTCCGCGTTCGGCGCATCGGAAAGCGCCGCGCCGCGGCCATGCACGGCAGCATGATGATGCAGGCTGCCATCGGGTGATCGGAACTCGAAGGGAGCCCCTACGCTCGGCACAGGGTCGTGCGGGAGGGAGAACCAGAAAAGCCCCGGCCGGATCACACTTTTCACGTGCGGGTTCACCCCTGGATCCCGCAAGGGAAACCGCGTGAGTGACGAGGTCGCCGACCATCTATCCTCTGGCCGCGCCGCATGCAGCAGCCAGCACAGCGCTACCGCATCGGTGGACTGCAGCTCGATCTGGCCCAAGAAATCCGTAAAACTACTGTACCGCACGGGGTCGAACCCGACATACTCATCCAGATCCAGCACCGCCGCCCACGCGTAATCCAGGATCTGCGGCAGCATACGCAGCGCATGCGCATAGCACTTGAACTGCGGCGACATTTCCTGGCCGCACTCGTTGCGCACCCAGGTGATGATGCCCTGCGCGGCCAGTAACCCGAGCAGCGCGTCGGACCCGTCCTGGTTGTCATTCGTGTAGAGAAACACATGCTCGAAGCCGATGGACAGGTGGTAGGATACCCAGTCCAGCAGATATGCGCCCTCGTTGCGCGCACAGGCCAGCACGCAGGCGCCCCGCCTGGGCAGAACCGCGCGCCTGGCAAGGCTCTGCAATGCCAGCCCCGTCCCCACCAGGCGCGGTGTGAATGGCCCTTGCAGCAGCGCCGCCTCGTCCGTTGCGGCCGATACCACGACACCCGCCGCGCCGGCCGCCTCGCGCGTCACCTGCCACGCCGCCAGCGCTGGCAGATGCGTCTCCACCCAGACATCGCACGGCAGCACACGCCGCAGCAACGCGAGGTCCGCCTTATTTTCCAGCAGTCGCCGGCCCAGCGCCGCCCGCTCGTCGCGCGCCATCACCCTGATCAGGCTGGCCGCCAATTCCGGCCGGCACACCGAGCCGCGCACCGCATCCAGCAGCGCCGCGGCGCGCAGCCGCCCCG
>CAZZYR010000081.1:3055-8273 GCA_964658235.1 uncultured Acetobacteraceae bacterium
TTTCCGCCAGCGCGTACAGCGACAGCCCGAACGGCAGCCGCCCCGCTGCCACCCGGCCCACCTCTGCCCCCAGCGCCCGCGCCGCCGCGGGGACGGCCCGGGGCTCCAGCGCAAGCAACACAAACCTTGCCTCCGGCGTCTCGCCATTCCCGTCGAAACGCAAAGCCGCCCCATCCACCGCCAGAAAGGACCGGCCCCAGGGAAACTGCAGCCGCACAGCGCCATGTGCGTCAGACCGCACCAGCAGCGCGGAAGCCGCCATGCCCTGGTCCGGATCTGCCGCCACGCCGAACGCCCGCCCGTCCGGCGCCACCAGCACACAAACGTTAGGCATGGCCGCAGGCAGGATTGCAATCACGGCATGTGCGGCGTCCAGCTTCGCCGCCACCTCCAGACTGGCATCAACCAGAAGCACTGCCTGGCCGGCGGCGCTCGCCACATGGAAGAAGGCCACCTCCGCGCTTGCCAGAGCCGGCACCTCCACAGGCGAAGGCAAGGCAGGCAAAAACGATGTTCTTTTTTGAAAAAAAGAACCCAAAAACTTTTGCGTCGAAGCGATCATGTTGGCGGCAACGCGCGTCCAAGCGACAAAAGTTCTTTGCTTCTTTCTTTCAAGAAAGAAGGCCTTGCTGCGTCTGCTGCTCGGCCACCAGCTCCCTGAACGCGCGGACAACCGTGCTCGCATTCCCAGGTAACGGCGCCTCCAAAAACGCCTTCGTGTTCGCCGCCAGCTTCCCGGCAAACTGCGCGTTGATGCGCGCATTGCAGTCCGCCACACCGGGCAACTTTAGCAGCCCGTCCAGAACAGCTCCTTGGTTTCGCGCGCAATCGAGGATCCTGCGGTCTTCCACCAGATGTTCAGGCCGCGCCAGTTCCAGAAATTGTCCGGCGATGAAGTCCAGCGGCCGGTTGCTGTCCACGTGGCTCGCCGCCAGGTCCCCCCGTCCGCGCGACCATTTCCACAGCGCCTCCTCGGCCGATTTCAGCATGTAATGGTTCACCCATGCATGCACCGCCTGCGGCCGGGGCGACACCGCCGGGCCCTGGCCCGGCGCCAGCGGGTGATGATGCAACCCGCCATCGGATCCGCGATACTCGAACGGCGCCCCCAGCGACGCGAACGGGTTGTGCGGATGGCTGGACCAGAACTTCCTTGTGCGCGCGAGGGATTTCACATTGTAATGGATTTCCCGCTGCCGCCGTGTGAACCGCACGGGCGTGGCAAGGTCCGACCACCTATCCCCCGGCAGCCCCACATGCATGGTCCAACTCAGCGCGATCGCATCCACCCGCTGGCATTCCTGCAGGCCGATATAGTCGGTCACATCATTGAACAGCCTGGTGTCGAAACACAGGTATTCATCCAGATCCAGCAGCGCGGTCCAGCGGAAATCCAGAGTCTGCGGCAGCATCGTCAACGCATGCGCATAGCCCTTCAGCTGCGGCCCAATCTCGGCGGACCGCTCATTGCGCACCAGCGTGATCACGCCGTGTTTCGCCAACAGCCCCAGCAGCTCGTCGGATCCGTCCTGGTTTTCGTTCGCATACAGGAACACATGCGCGAACCCGATCGACAGATGATACGATATCCAGTCCATCAGATACGGCCCCTCGTTGCGCACCGTCGCCACCACGCAGGCCATTTGCCGCGGCAGCGTCTGGCATCGCGCCAGGCTGTGCAGCGCCAGGCCCAGCGGCACCACCCCGCGGCTGTCCGTGGGCAGCAGCAGCGCCTCGTCGGAAGCTGGCGACTCGGCCACGCCGCCCGCCACCGGCGACCGATCCGCCCGCCACGCCGCCAGCGTCGGCAGATAGGTGGTAATCCACGCATCCTCTGCCACCGCGGCCCGCAGCAGCGCGCGGTCATGCGGGTGCTCCATCAGCCGGCGCGCCAGTTCGCCGAGCTCGTCCTCCGGCATTAAGCGCAGCATCGCCTGCGCCAGATCTTGCCGCAGCTTGCCTCGGCGCAACGCTGCCAGCAGCAGCTCCGCCCGCAAGCCACCCGCTGCCGCGCGCCCGATCTCCTCCGCCGTGGACCGCAACCCCATCGGCAGCCCTGACTCGGGCACGGGCATCAGCGTGAACGCCGCCTGCATCGTCTCGCCCGCGCCATCGAACCGCAAGCTCCCGCCCGCATCCGCCTCCAGGAATTTGGCCGCCATCAACGGATGTTTCAGCCGCACAACCCCCGGCGCGTCCGTCTGCAGGACCCAGGCGGACGCTGCCATTCCGGCCGCCGGATCGCCATGCACCTCGAACGCCCTGCCGTCCGACGACAGCAGCAGGCATGCATGCCGCCACGCAGCCGGGATCACCGCCACCACGGACGTAACCGCATCGATCGATTCTGATGATTCCAGCCACGCCGGCGCATCGCCCTGCAGACACAGGAACCGCCCCTGCGCGGTTCGCACTCGGAAACAATCCGTTGCCACATTGGCTTCGGGCAGCGCGGATGCCTCCACCACCGCAAGCGGCGCGGCGATCGCCGGCATCTCAGCAGGTGCTGGCAGACGCAGCGGCTTGGCGCGGCTGAACAGCATGGGCAGGCGAGAGATCAGGCCGGCACGCTCCGGAACGTCTTGCATGCCGGCAGGCTAGCCGCCCCCGCGCGTCAGGTCGAGCGGTGCAAGCCTGCTTGTCATCCACGCGCCGCGCCTGTCATCTGCACGCATGCCCCCTCCCGCGCCCACGCCTCCCCTTCCCGAAGCCGAGATCACCCGGCTGCTGGATATCATGGCCGCCCTCCGCCACCCCGCCACCGGCTGCCCGTGGGACCGCGACCAGACATTCGCGACGATCGCGCCTTACACGATCGAGGAAGCCTACGAAGTGGCGGATGCCATCGCGCACACGGACATGGCTGCCCTTCCCGATGAACTTGGCGATCTGCTGTTCCAGGTTGTCTATCACGCGCGCCTCGCCGAGGAAGCCGGGCACTTCGATTTCGCCACCGTCACCCGCGCCATCGCGGACAAGATGGTGCGCCGCCACCCGCATGTGTTCGGTGACGCAGCCGCCCGCACCGCGGCCGTGCAAACGGACGCGTGGGAGATCCAGAAAGCCGGCGAGCGGCGCGCCCGCGCGGAGCACGGCGCCCTGGCCGGCGTTCCCCTCGGCCTACCCGCCCTCACGCGGGCTGAAAAACTCTCCAAGCGCGCCGCCCGCGTCGGCTTCGATTGGCCGGACACCGAGGCCGTTCTCGACAAGCTCGCCGAAGAGACCGCCGAACTCCGCGCCGAACTGGCGACCGCGGACCCCGCCCGCCTGGCTGACGAAGTCGGCGACATGCTCTTCGTGCTCGTCAACCTCGCCCGCAAACTCGATCTCGATCCCGAAGCCTGTCTGCGCGCCGCCAACGCCAAATTCACCCGCCGCTTTTCCGCCGTCGAACACACTCTGGCCGGGCAAGGCCGCACCCCGTCAGATTCCACCCTCCAGGAAATGGAAGCCGCTTGGTCTGAGGCAAAAACTGCTGAAAAGTCATAGGGTAGACAAGGTCCGACATTCGACGCTTGCCTCGGATCATCACACGGCCTCGTGTCCACACCAGAAACGTCAACATCCCGATCAGGCATCAATCGCCGTTAGCCGAAATGATGATGAGGCTGTTTGGCTTCTCCACCGCTTGCCCGTTTTCTGTAATCACCGCCAACGTCGTCGAACCCAACTGCTCAATCGCTTTTGCAGTCGGTACATCTGGCGATGACTGGCCGACAACCTCGATATTCTTAGCGCGGCCAGTCACGGACCGGGTGAACCGCAACTTTACCCATTGGCCAGGTTTGAGATAGGACAACGCGTGCCTCGGCGTGCCATCAAATCGAAACTTTATGGCGACGCAGTGATATCGGCGCCGGTTGAGGCGCGGCTCGTCCTCCAGCCTATATCTCACGCGCCTGACAGATTCCAGACTTGCTGTTTCGAAGTAGCCGCTCGGCGTGCAGGAAAGGATTTGCGCGTCACTCGTCGTGCCGTCTGCCTCGATCCAGTAGCCGACGTTGCAGTTCCCCATCACCCCTGCTTGTTCCGCCGCGAGAGGATAGGCCAGACGAATCGGTCGCAGCGGTATCGGCGTAAGCTGCGCCTCGGCCAATGTAAAACTTATGTTCGCAGTTTGACCAAAGAGCGGCTTGTCACCGGGCGTTTCCGCGTATTGCCAGCCCGACACGGCAGTCAGCGCACTTTTGTCGAAGACGCCGGGCGGACTGGACTTAAGGACATGAACGTTTGTCGTAGCTCCCAAAGGTGTGACATCAAAACCAACAAGGACTGTTCCCTCCTGATGCGCTGCATACGCATCCCTGGGATAGTTGATTGTGGGCCTGAAGATCGACTCCGCCACGGGAGGTTTAAAAGACAAATTGACTGCGTTATCGTCTTGCGCCACCGCGCGACCGTTTCGCAGTCGGGGATGATACAGCCAGCGTTTTACGGCGGTAAGCGCCGCCTGGTCAAAAACGCCGGCTGGCTCGCTTTGCGTAATGTGGATATCCCGGGTGCGCCCATCAGCGCCGATGCCAAATCGAAGCACCACATGCCCTGCTAGGTTTGTGCTCGCCGCCGGATACTCGGGCATTGGGCGATCAGCCGGCAGCGCATCCGTAACGCCAGCCGCAAACACTGCACCGCTGCCAAAAACGAACCCCGTGAAAAAGAATGCATTAGCGAAACGCATCGGGTCTACAAGCCTTGCCGAACAACCCGAAGCTTAACTAGGTGAACCGGCAACGTAAACAAACAAATGTCGCGACGAAACAAACCCTCAAGCCCGAACGATCAGGCTGCAACCGACCTTCGCTGCCGTTACGTGACAATAAACTCATCCAGCGCTACTTCGATGTGGCCAGTTGCGCTCTTGCGTCCGTGGCGGATAGATGCGCCCGGACATATCACCCAGGAGCCACCATGATCCACGTCGTCGCCGTCCTCACCGCCCACCCTGGCCAGCGGGACGCGGTGCTCGCTGCCTTCCGAGCAAATATGCCGGCCGTGCTCGCCGAACCCGGCTGCATCGAATACCAGCCCGTCACGGACACACCTAACGCCGGCCCGTTCCAGGCCCCGCTCGGCCCGGACAGCTTCATGGTCCTGGAAAAATGGCAGGACATGGACGCTCTGATCGCCCATGCTGCTGCCCCGCATATGAAAGCCTATGGGCAGGCCACGAAGGATTTGCTGGTGACCCGGACTATTCATGTGCTGTCGCCGGCGTAAG
>CAZZYR010000082.1:0-8251 GCA_964658235.1 uncultured Acetobacteraceae bacterium
GGCGTCCACCACGCAATGGGCGCTGGAGTGGGCCCCCGCGGAGCCGCGCCGGCAGGATGCGCTGATGGGCTGGTTCGGCAGCGGCGACACGCAGGCGCAAGTGCACCTGCACTTCGCGTCCCGCGAGGAAGCCGTGGCGTATGCCGAGCGGGCCGGCGTGCCATATGACGTGGAGCTGCCCCCTGTGCGGGTGCACACGCCGAAGGTTTACGCGGACAATTTCAAGTTCGGCCGGCTGGAGAACTGGACGCATTGAGGCCGCGCGGGCGATAGAGATGCCGGCATGCGCCCTTAGCTCAGCTGGATAGAGCAATAGCCTTCTAAGCTATGGGTCACAGGTTCAAGTCCTGTAGGGCGCGCCACCCTTCGCGGTGTCCGGTGCCCAGGGACGGTTCCTGATCCGGCGCGACGCGCCGTTATGAATTGGAAGCGGGTCTACGCTTTCCCGCATTCGCGCGCGGCACCGCAAAGGAGACCACCTGTGCACCTTCCAGACGCCCTTGTCCTCGCCAGGGCGCAATTTGCCTTCACGGTGATGGCGCACATTGTCTTCCCGGCGCTGTCCATCGGGCTGGCGAGCTTCTTGGCGGTGTTGGAGGGGCTGTGGCTCGCGACCAAGCGGGAGGTGTATTGGGATCTGTTCCAATACTGGCTGAAGCCGTTCTCCCTGGCCTTTGGCATGGGCGTGGTGAGCGGCCTGGTGATGTCCTACCAGTTCGGCACCAACTGGAGTTCGTTCGCCGACAAGACCGGCCCGGTGATCGGCCCGCTGATGGGCTACGAGGTGCTCAGCGCCTTCTTCCTGGAGGCGGGCTTCCTGGGCGTGATGCTGTTCGGGCGTCAAAAGGTCGGCCCGGTCCTGCACTTCATCGCCACCTGCGTGGTGGCTTTCGGCACCCTGCTCTCGGCCTTCTGGATCCTGTCGGTCAATTCCTGGATGCAGACGCCGCAAGGCTTCCGGATCGACGCGGATGGCCGGATGATGCCGGTGGACTGGCTGGCAATTATTTTTAATCCGAGCTTTTTCGTGCGCTTCCCGCACATGGTGCTCGCCTCCTACCTGTCCGTCGCCTTCGTGGTGGGCGCCGCCGGCGCTTGGCATCTGCTGGCCGACCGGACCAATGCGCGCACACGCAAGATGTTCTCCATGGCCATGTGGATGGCCACTTTCGCCGCCCCCGCACAGATCGTGATGGGCGATATCCACGGCCTAAATACGCTCGAACACCAACCGGCGAAGATTGCCGCGATGGAGGGTAATTACGATGCCCGCGACGGCGCGCCGCTCGTCCTGTTCGGCCTCCCCGACGACAAAGCGGGCCGCCTCAATGACGAAATCGCCATTCCGCACGCATCCTCGCTGATCCTGACGCATAGTTGGAACGGGCACGTTCCGGGGCTGAAGGATTTCGCGGTCCAGGACCGGCCGCCGGCCGCCATCATCTTCTGGTCGTTCCGGCTGATGGTTGGCCTTGGCTTCGCCATGTTCGGCCTTGGCGCCGCCAGCCTGTATTTCCGGCTGCGCGGCCGGCTCTATGACGGAAAATGGCTGCTGCGGGCGGCCGTCGCCCTGGGCCCGTCGGGACTTGTGGCGTTGCTGGCCGGTTGGGTGACCACCGAGGTCGGACGCCAGCCCTACACCGTCTACGGTGTTCTCCGCACGGCGCAGAGCGTCTCGCCGATCGGCGCGCCAGGGCTCGCGGTCTCGCTGGCGGCATTCGTGACCGTCTATGCGCTGGTGTTCGGCGCGGGCATCGTTCTGCTGCTGCGCCTGCTGGGCAAACCGCCGCAGCCGCAGGAATCCGGGCCGCCGAAAATTCCCATGCACGCATCCGGCATCGTCCCGGCGCCCGCCATGGCCGCGGAGTAGCACCGATGGACCTTCCCCTGATCTGGGCGACGCTCATCGCAATCGCCGTGCTGGCTTACGTGCTGCTGGACGGCTTCGACCTCGGCGTTGGCATCCTGTTCGCCATGGAGCACGGCGACGAGGAACGCGACGTGATGGTGAACTCCGTGGCGCCGGTGTGGGACGGCAACGAAACCTGGCTCGTGCTTGGCGGCGGCGGGCTGTTCGCGGTGTTTCCGCTGGCCTACGCGACCATCATGCCGGCTTTGTATCCGGCGATTATCGGCATGCTGCTGGCGCTGGTGTTCCGCGGGGTTGCCTTCGAATTCCGCTTCAGGGCAGCCACGCGCCGCGGGCGCCGCATTTGGGATCTCTCCTTCGCCCTGGGCTCGGCCGGCGCCGCATTCTGCCAGGGCATGATCCTGGGCGGGCTGCTGCAGGGGATCCATGTCCGCGGCCGCGCCTATGCAGGCGGCTGGTGGGACTGGCTGACCGGCTTCACGGTGCTGTGCGGGCTGTCGCTCGTCGTCGGCTATGCGCTGCTGGGCGCGACCTGGCTGATCTGGCGGACGGAAGGCGTGCTGCAGGAGCGCTGCCGCTTCTATGCCCGCGCGCTGGCGGCGGCCACGCTGGGCCTGATCGTTATCGTCAGCCTGTGGACGCCGATGTTGCACCCGCGCTTCGCGGAACGCTGGTTCGGCTGGCCTGGTATCCTGCTGACCAGCCCGATCCCGCTGCTGACCGCGCTCTGCGGCTGGCGCCTGTGGCGCGGCCTGCAAAGGCGCGAGGAGATCAGCCCCTTTCTGTGCGCCATCGGATGGTTCGTCCTGTGCTTCGCCGGGCTTGGCATCAGCATGTTTCCGCTGATGGTCCCGCCGGACATCACCATCTGGCAGGCGGCCTCGCCGCACGACAGCCAAGCGTTCCTGCTGGTTGGCACCGTGGTGCTCCTGCCGGCTATCCTCGCCTATACCGGCTATGCCTACTGGACCTTCCGGGGGAAGGTTGGTCCGGGAGTCCACTATCATTGACCGGGTCTGCGCATCGTGGCGGGCGCCGGATGCTGTGGTTCGCCGCCATATGGGCAGGCAGTGTGCTGGCGTTCGCCGCCATTGCCAGCCTGCTGCGCGGAGCAATGTTCCTGTCCGGCATGCGATGAGAGACGCAGGTCAGGCGGTGGGGTCAGGTTGCGTGTATCGCACGCCTGACGGCATCAGAAATGCCGTTCGTACACCTTGATGACATCCCCAGGCGCGAGCAGGCTGCTGGGCAGGACTTTGCCCTGGACCACGTGGCCGTCGATGGTGCGGATATCGGCGGCATACTCCTCCAGTGCGCGATAGGTGAAGCCGCCGGCAATGGCGACCGCGGTCAGCGTGGTCATGCCTGGCTGGAACGGATACTGGCCCGGCTTGACCACCTCGCCGAGCACGAAGACCGGCCGGTATGCCAGCACCTCCACCGAGACGCTGGGATTGCGCAGGAATTTGCCGCTGCGCAGCCGCTCCTTCAGGCGCGCCGCGAATTCAGCCGGCGATAATCCGGAGGCATCGACATTGCCGACCAGCGGCATCGAGACCATGCCCTTGTCGTCCACGTTGAACGGGCCGCTTAACTCTGCGGCTCCGAACGTCATCACACGGATCTGGTCGCTCGGCCCGAGCCTGTAAGCCTCGGCGCTGTAGGGCGGCATCGGTGCCAGGTCCGCGCCTGGCGTGCATGCCGCCAACCCGGTGGCGAACAGGATGGCTGGCAAAACGTGACGGTTCGGGAACTGCATGCAAACTCCTGTCGGGACCGAGGGCTAGAAAGCAACACCAAGCTGCAGGCGCATCACGTTTTCGGTATAATTCCCGCCAAAGGCAAAGATTGACGATTGGACGATCTGCTGTGGAGCGCCGCCGCCGCCTTGCCGTTCCGTGAAACGATAGTCCAACCCGAGGCGGAGCAGGCGGTTCAGCTTCCACGTCACGCCCCCGCCGACGGCGAACAGGTCTGATGCATAGCCGCCAAAATATTCGGCGTTGCTGTAGCCAGCCGTGCCCGTGACGATCACGTTACGTAATAATTCATGGTCTACGCTGAGCCTAAGCGTTGTTTCCGTCTCGCCAATCGTGCCCTCGGCTGATGTGTCCGTGATATAGCGCGCCGCGGTTCCAGTGATCGTGGTCAAGTCCGTGGGCGTCCAGATGACGGAGCCCTCCAGGATGGGCGCCTGGATTTTCTTATAAGCCCGGCTTGAAAAGTCCCGTTCCTCGTAGCCGCCGAGGAGACGGAAGCCGATCACGCCATCGACGTCGTAAGACAACCCTGCGAGGATCGAGACATCATTGAAGTTCTGCGTCGGCAATCCGGGCGTGGACGTGGTGTGGGACGCGTCGGCGTCGCGCACCACCAGGAGTAAGTCGCGGCGGGTGGCCAATTCGTAGCGCGCGGTGATGCTCGGGTAATAGACGATCCGGTCGCGATAGCTTTGCACGAGAGGCTGGCCGGCGACGATGCCGTTGTCGAAATTATAATAGGAGATATCCATCGCGGGTTGAAGCTGCAGACGGCCAAGTGCGATCGCATAGGATGCCTGCAGATCCTCGAACCGGTAGGCGATCGGGCTGGCGAGTTGCGGCGTGTCGAGATCGCGCGGGGTCTGTTCCAGGTTGTAATGGGCGACGGAGACCGTCAGCAGATCCTCGCCAAATTTATGCGTGCCGGTCACGGTTGCATTGTATGTGGTAAAGGATTGCTGCGATGCCGACAGATACTCGAAATCCTCCAGATTGCCCTGAACGGCGAGGCTGCCATCGGACATCGTGTTGACTGCGCTGACCGTGGCATTCGTGTCAATCAGCGGACTCCCGCGTCCGCCGGGCAAGCCGGTGACGTTGTCATCGTATCCGAAGCTTTCCGTCAGGCGCGTCAGGATGACGAATTGACCCACGCGGACTCCCAGTGGATCGTAATCCGGATGCAGGCGGGTGGTGACGGTGACGCCGGGCTGGATATCGGTGCCGTAGACGTTGGAGCTCAGATACTGGTCGATCACCTGATTTTGTTCGAATATCTGCGCGTGCGCCGTGGATGACAAGCCAAGCAGGACACTGCCGACGCTTACGGTGCAACACAGGTGACGAGGGTATTTCATTGTTTCGGGGCCAATCAGGTTGCGACGCTCGGTCGCAGCGATACGAGATGTCGTCTGATGAACAAGCCGACACGACGATAGTGTCGTTCAAACGCGAGATACATCAGAAATGCCGCGATATGACAGCACACGATCGCGAGCGGCAGTGTGGCCGGGCCCAGTGCGTCAGGCCAGGTTTGCCGCGCGACGATGAGGACGCTGTTATGAATAAGATAGAGACTGTAGCTATAGGATGCGAGAAATGTGCACGCGCGGCGGAAGGCACGGGGGGCGGCAGGCACCGCCTCGGCGACAGACAACACACCAAGGAGCACAAGGGTTTCGATGATGACCATGCCAATATCCTGGAAATTCCAGTGGGTCTTCAAGCCCCGGCCCACCAGGCTCGCGGCCGCGCCCAGTGTCACCACCAGACCAATGCGCAGACGATCCACGCTGCCGCCCCAACTTTTGACCCAGATAAATGACGCCGCTGCACCGATAAGCCAGACGATGGATAGCCCGTTGCCACCGCCGGCGGCCGCGTTCCAGATCACCACCGGCAGCGCCACGGCGGCGCATGCGGCCGTGACGATGGCGGGCAGCTTCTCCCGCATGGCCATTGAAAAAACACCCAGACCAAACACCACGTAGATCCAGAATTCGATCGGGATCGTCCAAAACGGTTCAGCCGAGTTGTAGGGCCGGATATAGAAGCCGTTTCCGAAAGCGCGCTGCGCCGCCTGGAACAGCGGATAATCTTGCAACAGCAGCAGGTTCCCAACGAATGCCGCCGGTCCACGGGAGTCGCCCTGCTGCCCCCAGTCCCCCAGCGGAATCATGGCGTCCACAAGCGCCACGATGACCAGGGCCGGCACGTAAGCCGTAAAAATCCGTGCGAAGCGATCCGTCAGATACGGCACAAAATACGGTCCGGGACGCCCGATGCGCGCCAGGCTCGATTGCGTGATCAGGAAGCCTGACAGGATGAAAAAAATGCTGACCCCGATCGTGCCCAGGCTGATGCGCGGATGCAGGTCAAAAATCAGGCCCGCATGGCCGAGCAGCACGATATTGGCCGCGAATGCGCGCAACAGATCGAGAAGTGCAATGCTGTTCACACTGAGGGACGCCGTCCGAACTGGGTGGCCGCCATGGCTCATCCCCGATACGCGCCTGCCCGGTCGGCGCGCGCTGGAGCATCCACATGGTCAGCAAGCCGCCTTTGCATCGAACATACCTCCGCACCCTTCGACAAATCGAGAAGCCGTCCGATGCGCGCGGCGACCCGGCGGCCGGCGCCGCACGGCCCGTAACCAAAGCCGAGCCCGCAACCACGGCTAAAACAGGAACGCAAAAACCCTGCCAAGCAACCGCGTATTCGACCACACGTTTTTGCGAGCTTCCCTGTCGCAACCTGCCACGCCGCTTGCATGCTCGACGCCTCGTAAAACTGGACGCCTCCTCAAGCGATAGCTATGCTGCACTGCACGCGTACTGATGTAATCGTCAAGATGCGCTCGCCAGAGGGAATATCAGTTTGACGAGCCCGCTGCCGTTTTCCGATTGGCTGCCACAGCCTGCCCAGCGGCTGTGGAACAAACATGTTGGATGGCGAGGTGCCGCGCAGCAAGCTGGCACCTCCGGGCAGCCCGCCGTCCCCTCCGGCGTGACTCCGGCCTCCGTCGGCATTGCGTATTTAACCGATAAACGCGTCACACCTGGCGAGGTTTTTACGCCGACTCAGCCAAGGGCTGGCCGCCGCGCGTTGGTTGGGCGCAGCGCTGAACTGGAGCGCGTGCTGAGTGCGTTGACCGACGAGGCAGCGCATGTGGTGCTCTACGCGGAGCGTGGCCGCGGCAAGACATCGCTGACCAACCTGGTTGTTGCGAGCCTACGGAACTCCGGGGCCACGATCGGGCGCACCGTGTGTCACGCGGAGAGCGATTTCAACCAGATCATGCATGGGCTGGTGGCGGATCTGCCCGCCTCCCTTCTGGGCGCCGAGGCGGCCAGCGACAGGGCGACAGGCGCGGAAGGATGCGCCGCCCTTCTGCCCGGCGCGGAGGTGCGTCCAGCGGATGTTGCTTCCATTCCGGCGCGACTGGCCTGCAGAAGAGTGATCTTCGTCGTCGATGAATTCGATCGTGTGAAAGACGATGCCACGCGAACGAAGCTTGCCGACACCATCAAGCTGCTATCGGACAGGAGCATCAACCTGCTGTTCCTCGTGGTGGGCGTCTCGGACACGCTGGACCGCATCATCGGCCAGCACCCCTCGATCCAGCGCAACATCGTCAGCGTGCATCTGAAGCTGCTGGAGGATGCTGAAATCCGCACAATGCTGGTGCGCGGCGGCCGGACCGCCGGCATCGTCTTCACCGAGGCTGCCGGCGATGTTGTGGTGCGTGTGGCGCGTGGCATGCCCTACATGGCGCAACTGATGGGCCTGCGCATCACGCAGGAGACGCTGCGCCGTGGCGGCGACGAGACATCCACTGCCGATGTGCGGGGCGCGGTCAGCCGTCTGATCGAGGAGGATCTCGCCGAAGCTGGCGCACGCTATGCGGCCATGCTCGGCGCTGCGGCAGGTCCGCTTGAATCGGCTATGCACATGATCCTGAAGGCGCCTCAAGATAAATGGGGCCGCTATGTGGGCGCTTGCCTCACACCCACAATGCGCGCGGCATTGCTGCGTTCGAATATCTATGAGGCCAGCAGTTCTCTGCCTGGCATGCTGCTGCCGCTTGATCGCCCCGTGATCTATGTCCTGCTGCTGCAGGATGCCCTTGAAGGTCTGCAAGCCACGCAACCCGGCCGCGTTGCCGCGGGACGCGAGAAGGACACCGTGCATGGCGACTGATATGACCGCCGGCACCCTGGCCGCGCCACTGCGGCAGGTCCGTGTCGCCTCACTTCCACACGGCCAGCCCGGCACCACCGTGACGGTCGCCGCGCTGGTGGGCGTGGTGCGGCGGAATTGGTGGTGGATCGGCGGTTGCGCCGTCCTCGGCGCCATTGCCGCCTATGCCATCGCCGCTACGCTGCCGAAATCCTTCACTGCGGAGAGCCCCGTGGCAGTGGCCGGCGACCGCTTTGCGGTGCCGGAACTGAAAGGCGCGCTCGAGAGCGGCTCGACTGCCGACCCGATGCCACTTGTGCGCACGGAAATGCAGGCGCTGAGCGCGCATCAGCTGATTGCCGGACTGGTGGACGAATTGCACCTGGACCGTAATCCGGAATTCAACGGCGCACTGCGCCCGCCCAGCCTGTTCAGCACGCTC
>CAZZYR010000083.1:0-8199 GCA_964658235.1 uncultured Acetobacteraceae bacterium
GGTTTGGGGGCAAGGTTGTCCGTTTGCCAGAACTCGGCGACGGCGGCGCGGTGCTGCAGATTGCAGAAGTGCATGTGCGCGGCAAGATGGTTGGCGAAGGCGCCGACTTCGCGCCCGCCCATGGCGTTGGGCTGCCCGGTGACGCTGAACGGTCCCATGCCAGGACGCCCGATGCGGCCGGTGGCCAAGTGGACGTTGATGATGGCGTTGACCTTGTCCGTGCCTGCGGAAGATTGGTTGACGCCTTGCGAGAAGACCGTGAGCACACGCTCTGTGCGGGCAAACCATTCGTAGAAGATCTCGACGGCTTCGGGATCTATGCCGCATTCGCGGGCGACGGCTTCGGTGTTGGGCGCATCCGTTCGAGCGGCCTGGAGTGCGTCTTCGAAGCCTTCGGTGTGGGCGGCGATCCAGGCGTGGTCCAGGCGGTTGGTGTCCGCCAGGTGGACGAGCAGCCCCTGGAACAGGATCACGTCCGTGCCTGGGCCGATGGGAAGATGCAGTTCGGACAATTCGGCGGTGGCGGTGCGGCGGGGGTCGATGACGACGATCTTGGTGCCGCGGGCGGCACGGGCGGCCAGGACGCGCTGGTGCAGGACAGGGTGGCACCAGGCGGAATTGGAGCCGACAAAAATCACAAGGTCTGCCTCATCCCAATCCTCGTAGATGCCTGGGACGATGTCTTCGCCAAAGGCACGGCTATGGCCGGCGACGGAGGAGGCCATGCAGAGTCGGGAATTGCTGTCGATGTTCGCGCTGCCGATGAAGCCCTTCATGAGCTTGTTGGCGACGTAATAGTCTTCCGTGAGGCATTGGCCGGAGACGTAGAAGGCGACGGAGTCCGGGCCGTGGCGGGCGATGGTTTCGGTGAAGGTTTTGGCGATGAGCGTGAGGGCGGCGTCCCATGTGGCGGGGGTGGCGTTGATGGTTGGGTTGGCGAGACGTGTGGTGGTGTCCAGCGTTTTGCTGAGGGCGGCGCCTTTGGAGCAGAGGCGGCCGCGGTTGGAGGGGTGGGTTTGGTCGCCGTGGGATTCACCGTTTTGGATGGTGATGCCGCAGCCGACGCCGCAGTAGGGGCAGGTGGTTTGGGTTGTCATGTGGGGAGGAGGAAGGAAGGCTTCTTTTTTGAAAAAAAGAAGCAAAAAACTTTTGTTTGACGGTGGGGTGGGATGGCCGGGTCAAGTCCGGCCATGACGGAATCGGGTTCTGGCCGGCGAGCGCCAGGCGTAAAAGTTTTTTGGTTCTTTTTTTCAAAAAAGAACTGCTTGCCTTCCTTCACGGCACGCTCAACAGAATTCTTCTTCCATCGAGGCGCACGATGTGGCGGCGTGTGCAGCCTTGATCCGGCGCCTTTGCCTCGCCGTCCTCCAGCGAAATGGCCCAGCCGTGCAGGGGGCAGGTGACGGTGTGTCCGTGCACGATGCCCATGCTGAGTTTGCCGGCCTTATGCGGGCAGGAATCGTCGAGCGCGAAGACCTGGTCGTCCGCGGTGCGGAAGATGGCGATGTCGCCGCGCGCGGTGGTGACGGTGCGGGCGCCGAGGGGCAGGATGTCGTCCAGGAGGCCGACATCGTGCCATCGGGTTGGGGTGTAGCCATCCATCGCGGTCAGCCCACGGTCGCGAGCGTGCGGAATTCGTGGGCCTCCGCGCCGGCGGCGCGTTCGGCCCAGGGATCTTCCTGGCTGTAACTTTGGCTTTCCAGGAAGCGGCGGTGCAGGGCGCGGCGTTCCTCGGCATTGTTCATCACGCGGTCGCGGATGGGTTCGAGGCCGACGCGCTCCACCCAGTGGGCGGTACGTTCCAGGTACCAGGCTTCCTCGCGGTAGAGCTGGATGAAGGCGGCGGCGTATTCCATCACGTCTTCTTCGGTATCCACCTTGCACAGGAAATCGGTGACGCGCACCTTGATGCCGCCATTGCCGGCGACGTGGAGTTCGAAGCCGCTATCGACGCAGATGACGCCAAAATCCTTGATGGTGGATTCGGCGCAGTTGCGCGGGCAGCCGGAGACGGCAATTTTGACTTTGGCCGGCGTGTTGGTGCCCCAGGTCATGCGTTCGATGGCGATGCCCAGCGCCGTGGAATCCTGTGTGCCGAAGCGGCACCATTCGGAGCCGACGCAGGTTTTCACCGTGCGCAGCGCCTTGGCGTAAGCGTGGCCGCTGACCATGCCGGCGGCGTTGAGGTCCGCCCAAACGGCGGGGAGCTGGTCCTTTTTAACACCGAGCAGATCGATGCGCTGGCCGCCGGTGACCTTGACGGTGGGAATGGCGAATTTATCCACCACGTCGGCAATGGCGCGGAGTTCGGCCGCGGATGTGACGCCGCCCCACATGCGCGGAACCACGGAGTAGGTGCCGTCCTTCTGGATGTTCGCGTGGGCGCGTTCATTCATGATGCGCGATTGCGGATCATTGAGTTTCTTCGAAGGCCAGGCGCAGATCAGGTAGTAATTCAGCGCCGGACGGCAGGAGGCGCAGCCGTCCGGCGTGGCCCAGTCCAGCGCGCGCATGACGGCCGGGATGGAGGTCAGCGACTGCGCGCGGATGGCGGCGCGCACGGCATCGTGGCCGTGCGTGGTGCATTTGCAGACGGGTTTTATTGCCGGCGCGGCGTTGTAGGCGGCGCCTGCGGTTTTCGCGAGGAGTTCCTCCACCTTCGGTGTGCAAGAGCCGCAGCTTGCGGACGCTTTCGTGCGGGTGCGGACGGCATCCAGCGAGGTGAGTGCATGTTCCTTGATGGCGGCGACGATGGCACCTTTGCAGACGCCATTGCAGCCGCAGATTTCCGCCGTGTCGGGCAGGGTCTCGACGCCGGCGACGGGGGCGTTGGCGAAAGCGGGGCCGAAGATCAGGCCGTCGCGGAAGGCGCTGACGTCGGTTTGTTCGCGCAGGAGGTCGAAATACCAGGAGGCATCGGTGGCGTCGCCGTAGAGGACGGCGCCGATGAGTTTTTCCCCACGCAGGACGAGGCGTTTGTGAATGCCGCGGGAGATGTCGCGGAAGACGACGTCGTCCGTGTGCTCGTCGCCCGTAAAATCGCCGGCGGAGAACATGTCGATGCCGGTGACCTTGAGGCGGGTGCCGGAGATGCTGGGCTCATAAGCGGAGTCAGCCACGCCGGTGACGTGGTCGGCGCAGATTTTTGCCATGTCCCAGATGGGGGCGACAAGGCCGAACACCTGGCCGCGATGTTCGATGCATTCGCCGATGGCGAAGATGGCCGGGTCGCTGGTGCGCATGGCGTCGTCCACCAGGATGCCGCGGCTAATGGCCAGGCCCGCGGCTTTGGCCAAGGCGGTGTTCGGGCGGATGCCGACGGCCATGACGAGCAGGTCCGCGCGGAGTTCGCGGCCGTCTTTCAGTGCCAAGGCGTGGACGCGGCCCCCCTGCCCCAGGACGGCGGCGGAATTCGCGCCGGTGATAACGTGCATGCCGCGGGCTTCAAGGTCCGCGCGCAGGAGGTTGGCCGACAGCGGATCGAGCTGGCGCTCCATCAGGGTGTCCGGGAGGTGGACGACGGTGACGTCCAGGCCGCCGCGGGCGAGGCCGTTGGCGGCTTCCAGGCCGAGCAGGCCGCCGCCGATGACGACGGCGTGGCCGCCGGCGGCGCAGGCTTCCTGCATGGCGTGGACATCCGCGATGTCGCGGAAGCTGAGCACGCCGGGCAGATCGGCGCCCGGCAGCGGCAGCATGACGGGGTTCGATCCTGTCGCCAGCAGGAGGATGTCGTACGGCCGGGTGGTGCCGGCCGCGGTGACGGTGCGGGCGTCGCGGTCGATTTCGGTCACCGGTTCGCCGGCGATCAGCTCGATCGCGTTCTCCTCATACCAGTCGCGATCGTGGGTGACGATGTCGGCGAAGGATTTCTCGCCGGCCAGCACGGGGGAGAGCATGATGCGGTTGTAGTTGCCGTGGGGTTCGGCGCCGAACACGGTGATGTCGAACTTGCCTGGTGCACGCTGGAGGATTTCCTCCAGCGTGCGGACACCGGCCATGCCGTTGCCGACCAGGACGAGGCGGGTGCGTGCGGGGGCGAGCATGTTCATCGCTGCTGCTCCCGGCCTAGACGCGGGCCGCGCCGTGCAGCTCCGTCCAGGTGCTGCGCCAGCGGCGGCGGATGCCAGAGAGGCAGACCAGAGCGGTGGCGGCGAGCAGCGCGAAGACCAGGAAGCCCGGGCTGTAGCTGCCGGTGTATTGCTTGGCCAGGCCCAGCGAGGAGGCGAGATAGAAGCCGCCAACGCCGCCGGCCATGCCGACAAGGCCGGTCATCACGCCCATGTCCCGCGGGAAGCGCTGCGGGACGAGCTGAAACACGGCGCCGTTGCCCATGCCCAGCGCCAGCATGCCGACGATGAAGACGGGCAAGGCGAGCCAGATGGTGGCAAGGCCGGTAGCCACCGCTGCGAAGGCCGCCGACGCGACGGCGTAGAGGGCGATCAGGGCACGCACGCCGCCGACGCGGTCTGCCACCAGGCCGCCGACCGGGCGGAACATGGAGCCGGCGAAGACCACGGCCGCGGTGCAGTAGCCGGCGGTGACGGCGGTCAGGCCGTATTGCGCGTTGAAGTAGATGGTCAGCGAGGCAGCCAGGCCCACGAAGCCGCCGAAGGTGACGGCGTAGAAGCCCATGAACCACCACGCGTCCGGCTGGCGCAGCAGGCGGCCGTAGTCGGAGAGCGGTTTCGGCGCCGGCGCGTTCGGGCTGTCCTTGGCGAAGACGATGAAGTTGATCAGGGCGAGCACCAGCGGAATGGCGGCAAGGCCGATCACGTTGATCCAGCCGAACGCGACGGCGAGGCCAGGCGCGAACAGGGCGGCGAGCACGGTGCCGGAATTGCCGGCGCCCGCAATGCCCAGCGCCTTGCCCTGATGTTCGGGCGGGAACCAGGAACTGGCCATGGGCAGGGCGACGGCGAAGGAGGCGCCGGCAAGGCCGAGCACCACGCCGAGCATCAGCACGGCGGCATAGGTGTGGATGCCAATGCCCCAGGCGGCGAGCAGGCCGGCGATGACGACGAGCTGGGCGCCGATGCCGGTGCGCCGGGCGCGGAAGCGGTCCACCAGCAGGCCAAGGACGACGCGCAGGCCGGCGCCGGAAAGCACCGGGAGGGCGACCATCAGCGCTTTCTGAGCAGGGGAGAGGTGAAGGTCTCGGGCGATGGCGACGCCGAGCGGGCCGAGGATGACCCAGACCATGAAGCTGATGTCGAAATAGAGGAAAGAGGCGAACAGCGTGGGCATATGCCCGGATTTGGCGAACGATGTATCCGCATTGAGGCTGGGGATCATGTGACGGCCTTTCGGGATGCCGGCCGCGTCTGGCTGGGCATCATGGCGGACCATCCTTGGCCTGCCGCGAAATTTCAGGGCGTCGCCGCCCGTGCTGGACACGCTCGCCGTTGAGCGCGCCGTGGCGGGGCATCTGCCGGGCCACGAATGTCGCCTTGCAATATGGAGGCCACGACTGTTGCGGTGGAGGCCAGACGGCTCCGGGTGATTATCCGCCCGGAGTTTGGGCGGGCTAGCGGGTGGACGCCTAGCTTTTCAGCGGTTCCGGTCTGACGACCGCGATTCTGCCTGTAATGCGGGCAGAAGCAAATCATGCCGGTAGAGTGCGCGCGCGATGCCTGGGTCTGGGTCGGGGGAGGCCGTGATCCAGCCCTGGGCGCGCATGATGTCCAGCATGCCTTGGGCAGTGCGGGGGTCTGCATGCCAGATGGCATCCGGGCCGGAGGCTGCGGCGTCGGCAAATTCGATCCGATCAATGCCGGCGCCGCCGGGAAGGGCGAGGCGGCATTCGGCGCGTGGCAGGCCGATGCCGGCCAGCAGACCAGCCACCGCATCGGCCTGGGCGGGATCCTGGCAGATGGCGCATGCCTGCAGCATTGCGCGGGTCAGCGCGACCAGATCATCCGGCCATGCCTGCGCCCAGCCGGCGGCGACGCAGAGGCATTTTTCAGGATGGCTCGGCTGCAGGGTGGAACTGCCGCCGACGATGACGCCCAGCCCTTGCGCGGCCGCGACCTCGCCCCAGGGCGCCCCGGCGCAGAAACCGGCGATCTGGCCGGCCTTCAGGGCGCCGACCACCATCTCCGGCGGCAGGACAACAGTCTCCCAATCCGTTTCGGGGTTGCCGCCAGCCGCGCCCAGCCAGGCGCGCAGAAGCAGATTATGGGTTGAGTATGTATGCACCACGCCAAGGCGTGGGCGGATCGATTGCGCGCGCATCCAGCCAAGCAGGCGGGCGGGGATTCCGGGTCCGGTGCCGCAGGATGCGGCGGCATCAGGGCTGACCACCACGCTGTTGCCACCGGCAGTCAGGCCCATGGGGACAACCAGGCGGGCCGGCGGTCCACGCAGGCCAAGGACGGCGGCCAGCGCCAGCGGCGGCAGCACGATGGCGGCGTCCAGCAAGCCCCAGGTGAGCTTATCCAGGATGTTGGCCCAGGAAGGCTCAACGGCGATCCGCGCGTCCAGGCCCAAGGCGGCGAACAGGCCGAATGAGTCAGCAACCAGCGCCGGCGCGCTGTCGGCCAGGCGAAGCACGCCGATGCGCAAGCCGGCGGTCATTTCGGCGCCTCCCTGCCCTGGATCAGGTCTTGGGCCACGTCCGCGAGGCGCCGGCCGCCGGCCATGGCGCGGCGCTGCAGCCAGCGATGCGCCTCCGTCTCCGTCAGGCGCCGGCTGTTGATCAGGATGGACTTAGCCCGATCGATCAAGGCCCGCTCCCACAGGCGCGCCTCCGCGGCCCGCAGGCTGCGCTGAAGCTGGCTGTGGCGCTGAAACAGCGCCATGGCGGCGCGCAGGATGGGCTTGATGTCCAAAGGCGCCATGTCCTGCACATTATACGAGCACACGCCAGCATCGATGGCCGCCTCCATGAAACCCGGATCGTCCTGGTCCACAAACAGCACAATAGGGCGGCTTTCCGGAAGGTTGCGCAGGCATTCCAGCGCGTCCCTGTCCGGACGGGACATGTCGATCAGGATCAGGTCCGGGGCGTGGGCGCGTATGGCGTCCGCGAGGAGCGTGCCTGGCTGAGTCCTGACCACGTCCAGGCTGGCATCCGCGGCCAGCAAACGCATCAGGTCCCGCGCCCGCGCTGCATCGTCGTCGGCCAGGAGCACCTTCACAGCGACCGGCGTTGCAAGGGCGGGGCCAGGCGAAGCGGGTTAGGGCGGGATATCGCCTTGGAACCGTCATCAGTTGGTCATCGCCCTGACACGGTGTTCGGGCTAGATGACGCGATGATGGCACGACTCATGTCTGATGCGGGCGCATTGCCCATGCGGATCCTGCCGGACACGGCTTACGCCGGAAACTGGCACGAACGGCGCCTGACGAAGCAAGTTCGGGCGGCGCGGCGGGTGGGGCTGGTGCTGCTGATGACGCCGTTCTGCGTGGTGATCCAGGCGGTGTTCCTGGCGTTGGGCCTGCGCGCGCGGGTAGGTTTCGCGGCGTTCTACTGGGCCAGCGTGGCACGGTTGGTGGGGCTGCAGGTGCGCGTGATCGGCGCGCCGGCGGCGGAGCGGGCGCGGCGGGCCGACGGACGGCCGGTGATTTATGTGTGCAACCATGCATCCTGGCTGGACATCCCGGCGCTGGGCGGCACATTGCGGGCGTGTTTCGTGGCCAAGGACGAGGTGGCGGGCTGGCCGATCGTGGGCACCA
Source organism: uncultured Acetobacteraceae bacterium (assembly GCA_964658235.1). GTDB lineage: Bacteria > Pseudomonadota > Alphaproteobacteria > Acetobacterales > Acetobacteraceae > BOG-908. Next base: position 7,675 of record CAZZYR010000083.1, read on the forward strand.
TCGCGCGGCTGGGGCGGACGGTGTTCGTCAGCCGGTCCCGGCAGGGGATCGAGCGCGAGCGGCAGCAGATGCAGGACAAGCTGGCGGGCGGGGACGACCTGATCTTGTTTCCGGAGGGGACGAGTTCGGACGGCTCGCGCGTGCTGCCGTTCCATTCGAGCTTCTTTGCCGCCGCGTATGGTGACGCGCGGCCGCTGATCCAGCCGGTGTCCCTGGTGTATGACCGCCTTGCGGGGCTGCCGGTGGGGCGCAGCTCCCGCACGGTGTTCTCCTGGTTCGGCGACATGGAGCTGGCGCCGCATGTGTGGCGCCTGGCGCAATGGCGCGGCAAGCGGGTGAGCCTGCTGTTCCACGCGTCGATCGACCCGGCGGACTATCCTGGGCGCAAGGCGCTGAGCCAGGCGACGTGGCAGGTGGTGGCGGATGGGGCGGCAGGGTTGAGGCAGAACAGGTGAAGCAAAAAACTTTTGTCCATTGAGTCCGCGACAGCACTGAAAAAAGTTTTTTGGTTCTTTTTTTCAAAAA
>CAZZYR010000084.1:0-8088 GCA_964658235.1 uncultured Acetobacteraceae bacterium
GGGTGAGTTTGCCGATGAGAGCGCGGTTCATGCGGAGGCGCCTTTCTGGAAGATGAGGGCTACGCCGTTCATGCAGTAGCGCAGGCCGGTTGGTTTGGGGCCGTCATCGAAGACGTGGCCGAGATGGCCGCCGCAGCGGGTGCAGTGGACTTCCGTGCGCTCCATCAGGAGGGAGCTGTCCTGTTCCGTCGAGACTGCGTGGGGCAGGGGTGCGTAGAAGCTGGGCCAGCCGGTGCCGCTATCGAACTTTGTGGCGGAGGCGAAGAGGGGGAGCGCGCAGCCGGCGCAATCATAGCGGCCGGCGGCGAATTCGTGATCCAGCGGGCTGGAGCCGGGGGCTTCGGTGCCTTGCCGGCGGAGGACGTCATAAGCTTCCGGGGCGAGTTTGGCGCGCCATTCGGCATCCGTGTGGGTGACGGCGAAGAGCTGGGCGGCGCGGGCCGGGGTGCCACGCGTGGCGGCGAACCAGGCAAGGGCGCCGATGGTGGCGGTGCCGGTGGCAAGGAAGTGTCGGCGTGTCATCTTGGGTTGGGCTCCTCAATCTGGATGCTCGGTGTTTCGCGGCTGGGCTTGCGTGGGTTACGGGTGCAGGTAACCGTCGTGCCCGGTGGGACGAAATCAAGGGTTATGGAGGCCAGCCTTGGCGAGTATTGACCGTGCGCACCCGATTGTTGTCCGCGTGACCCACTGGGTTGGGGCGGCGGCGATGATTGCGATGATCTTGAGCGGGTGGGCAATTTATAACGCGTCGCCGATTTTGCCGTTTCTGATCCCGGGGTGGATGACGCTGGGCGGATGGCTGGGCGGGGGGATCGCGTGGCACATCGCGGCGATGTGGGTGCTGATGGCGGACGGTCTGGTGTATGTGGCGTGGGGGGTGGTGAGCGGGCATTTCAGGCGGGATTTCCTGCCGATTTCGCCGCGCGGGGTGATTGCCGATGTGGGCGCGGCGCTGAGCTTCCGGCTGCGGCACAGGGAAGGGCATTATAATTCGGTGCAGCGGCTGCTGTATCTGCTGGTGACTGTGGCGGGCGTGCTGGCGGTGCTGACGGGGCTTTCGATCTGGAAGCCGGTGCAGCTGGGCAGCCTGACTTGGGTTTTCGGCGGATATGATATCGCACGGCGGATCCATTTTGCGCTGATGTCTTCCATCGTGGCGTTCCTGATTGTGCATGTGACGCTGGTGGCGCTGGTGCCGTCCACGCTGGTGAGCATGATTACCGGCGGGCGCGTGGCGCGGGAGCCGGCGCCATGATCAAACGAGCTGACCACCTGACGCAGATACGCAGGCTTGAGCGCCGGCATTTGCTGCGCGGATCGCTCTCGATAGGGGCGCTGACGATGCTGGGCGGGTGCGACCTGGCGACGAAGGATGGCGCGTTCGATCGGATGCTGTGGGCGATGCTGCGGTTCAATGACCGGATGCAGGCGCTGCTGTTCGATCCGAACAAGCTGGCGGCGACGTTTCGGCCGGACCAGATCACCAAGCCGTTCAAGTTCAACGCGTATTATCCGCTGAGCCAGGTGAAGTCGCCGGACCCGGATTGGGCTATGGAGGTGAGCGGGCTGGTGACCGACACGTCCAGCTGGGACCTGGCGCGGCTTCGGGGGTTGCCGCAGGAGGGGCAGATCACGCGGCATATCTGCGTGGAAGGGTGGAGCCAGATAGGGCAGTGGAGCGGGATTCCGCTGGGCGTGTTTTTGCGCCGGGTGGGGGCGGATTTGCGGGCGCGGTATGTGGGGTTCGAGTGTTTCGACGATTATTCGTCGAGTATCGACATGGCGAGCGCGATGCATCCGCAGACGATCCTGGCGCTGGATTTTGAGGGCGCGCCGCTGACGCCGGAGTGGGGCGCGCCGGTGCGCCTGCGGATTCCCACCAAGCTGGGATTCAAGAATCCGAAGAATATTTCGGCCATCACCGTCACCAACACGAACCCCGGCGGCTACTGGGAGGACCAGGGCTACAACTGGTTCAGCGGCTCATGACCAAAAGTTTTTTGGTTCTTTTTTCTAAAAAAGAACCGCTTGCCTTATGCTTGACCCATGGAAGACCCCGACCTTCCCGCCCTGATGCGCGCCGCGCAGACGGGCGATGCCGAGGCCTACACACGGGTGCTGAAGGCGTGCGTGCCGATTGCCGCGGCCACGGCGCGTCGGGTGGGCGTGCGCCCGGACAGGGTTGATGATGCCGTGCAGGATGTTCTGCTGACGGTGCACCGGGCGCTGGCGACGTATGATCCGGCGCGGCCGTTCGAGCCGTGGCTGCGCGCGATTGCGGTGCGGCGGTCGGTTGATTCGATGCGGCTGCAGGGCCGTGTGGGCAAGCGCGAGGTGGCCGACGAGACAGCGTATGTGTCGTATCCGGGGCAGGGGCCGGATGCGGAGCAGGAGGCCGGGCGGCTGGCGGCGGCGGCGCGGCTGCGGGAGGCGGTGCTGGGATTGCCGCCGCTGCAGCGGCAGGCGGTGGAGTTGATGGGGTTTGCGGAGAGGTCCTTGGAGGAGGCGTCGGCCGAGACGGGGCGGTCGAAGGGAGCGCTGAAGGTGAATTTGCATCGGGCGCTGCGGGCGTTGCGCGGGCGGCTGGAGCGGGACGATGTCTGACCAGGCGGCGCTGATCGGGCGGCTGGCGGGGGAGTTGCGTCCGGTGCGGCGGCTGCGTTCGCCGTGGCGCAGGGTGGGGGGCTGGCTGCTGGCGACGGTTTGGATGGCGGCGCTGCTGTCATTGTTTGCGGATTGGGACGGATTGCGGGTGCGGCTGATGGCGGCGCCGGATATGTGGCTGAGCTTGACAGGGGCGGTGCTGACGGCGGTGCTGGCCGGGGTGGCGGCGTTGCAGATTGCGGTTCCCGGACGCCCGGCGGCGTGGGCGCTGCTGCCGCTGCCGGCGGTGGCGCTTGGGGTGGGGGCGAGGGCGGCGGGGTGCTTTCGGCTGGGACCGATTGGGGGCGTGGTGCCGGAGGGGGCGATGCACCCGATGGTGTGCCTGGAATTCCTGCTGCTGGTGTCCTTGCCGTTAGCCATGCTGTTGACGTGGCTGCTGATGCGGGCGTTCCCCGTGCGGCCAGGTCTGACGGCGGCGCTTGGGGGGCTGGCCAGCGCCGGGGCCGCCGCGGGGCTGCTGGCGCTGATCCATCCGTTCGATGCCACGTGGGAAGATCTGGCGATGCACGGCGTCGCTGTCGCGCTGGTGATCGTCGCAACCCGTGTTTTCGGCGGCCGCGCCCTGAGCACGAGCACGTTGCCGGATCGAACTGCGACAGCCCGATAAAAGCTTTTTGCTTCTTTTTCTCGAAAAAGAAGACTCTTCCTTCCTGTATTCCCAAACTCGTTGATGTTGCGGTATGTAACGGTGTGACAATTACCGTTACGAACCGCGCCGCGCGCCGCACCGCTCGCCGGCGAGACGGGGACCGCATGCACCGAATCGCATTCGGGGACGGCGGCAATGATGCGGGGTATTTGGGCATCGGCTGGTCCACCGATGAGGAGGGCCATCGCTGGACCGTGGATGGGGTCAGCGAGATCTGGGTGGAGCATCCTGGGCCGGGCCAGGCAATCCGCACTGAACTGGATCTTTTGCCGCTGCTATATCCGCCGGTTCTGACGGAGCAGCGGCTTCGGATACGGGTGCGCAACGTGGTTGTGGACCGCGCCCGGCTGACAGGGGAGGGCGTACACGTCTTCACGATACCGGCGAAGGTGCTGACTTCGCCTGGGCCCGTGCGCATCGAGCTGGAGCACCCAGGGTTCCGCCAGCCGGCCGAGTTCGAGGGGGACGACACTCGCAACCTGGCGTTCGCCGTGCGTAGTTTGACTCTTTCTGCGGCCGACGAGGCGCCGGATGGGGCTGGCGCGGAGATGACCATTGAGGAACTGGAGGCTGCCACGGGCATGGACGCGGCGGACTTCATCGGGTTGTTCGAAAATCTGGGCGATGACTGCGAGTTCGGCTTTGTGCAGCGGCAATGCGGGGCTGAGCCGCTGGGGCTGTTGCGGTTTGCGTTTCTGGAACCGTGGGATTTGTTACGCGCGCTCAAGACGCGGTTCGAGGGCATGGGAGCGCCGGAGAACTTGCAGCACTTCCTGGTGGAGGGCGAATACATCATTCGCGATACCCGATCCGGCCTTGCGTATCATACCTGGCAGATGCAGGGGAGCGTGGACGAGGCGGCATTGCTGCCGCAGCACGCCGCGCATATGGCGTTTCTGGTTCGCAGGCTGGTGCGGCAATTGGCCGATGCCAGCAGGATCTTTGTGTGGAAGCGCGCGGGGGAAGCGGCGGGGGCGGAGGCGGCGGCGCTGCATGCGGCGTTGGGCGCGTATGGTCCGAACACGCTTCTGTGGATCGCAAAGGCGGATGAGGGGCATGCCGCGGGAAGCGTGGAGCGGATTGCGCCGGGCCTGCTGCGGGGGAATCTGGCGAGGTTCGCGCCGGCGTATGATGCCGACGAGCTGTTTTTGGAGCAGTGGCTAAGGGTTTGTGAAGGGGCGTGGCGAATGAAGAAAGACGTTCTTTTTTGAAAAAAAGAACCAAAAAAGCTTTTTTCGGTGCTGTCGCGGAGTCAGTGATGGGAGGTGGGCTGACACTGAAACATTATTGAATTGCAACACAACTGTCATGCTTGTCAGGTCTCTGTCAGGTAATAGCGGCGCCGGTCAATCACCGGAGCCTACGATCGTGCGCCAGTCCAACCATGCCGTGCTGCTGTGCCTGCCTATGGCGCTGATGTCGGGAGTGGCGCTGGGGCAAACGGCGCCGGTGGCGGTGCCGGATGTGGATGTGGTGGCGAGCACGCCGCTGCTGGGATCCGGGATTGATAGGGCGGCATTGCCGCAGGCGACGCAGGTGCTGACCAGCGCGCAGATCGACAGGACGGGGGTGCCGAGCCTGACGGGCGCAATCCTGGAGAATGTGCCAAGTGCCACGGTGAATGACACGTCCGGCAATCCGTTCCAGCCGGATATACTGTTCCGCGGGTTCACGGCAAGCCCGGTTATCGGCACCAGCCAGGGGCTGGCGGTTTATGTGAATGGGGCGCGGTTCAATGATCCGTTCGGCGACACGGTGAACTGGGATCTGATCGTGCCGGCGGCAATCGAGACGGTGAACGTGGAGGCGTCCAATCCGGTGTTCGGGCTGAATGCGCTGGGCGGATCCGTGAACGTGCAGCTGAAGAACGGGTTTTCATTCCATGGGGCGGATCTGACGGCGATCGGCGGATCCTTCGACCGCGGATCGGGCGTGGCGGAGTTTGGCGCGCAGCGTGGGAATACGGCGATTTATGTGGCCGGCGATGTGACGCATGATGGGGGATATCGCCAGACCGGCAATTCCGACTTGTATCGGATCTATACTGATCTGGGCTGGAGGAATGATGCGGCGGAGGTGCATCTGGGGATTACGGCGGCGAACAATACGTTGGGCAATCCGGGGGCTACGCCGATTCAGGCGCTGAATGCCGATCCCAGCTCAATCTTCACGGCCCCGAATACCGTTTCAAATCAGTATGTGGCGGTGAACCTGAACGGGACGTTCGCACTGAACGACACGACATCCCTGCAGGGTGTGGCGTATTACCAGGATCTGACACAGCGGGTGACGAACGGCGCGACGGAGGAGCTGATACCATGCAATGACGGGACTGGCGCGCTGTGCAACAGCGACGGGGTTCCGGTGACAACGCGCGGCGGCGCGATCGTGCCGGATTTCCTGCATGGCGCTGTGTATTCGGGGCTGGTGCTGGAGGGTTTGCAGGCCCAGTCCTATGGCGGGTCCGTGCAGGTGACGAATGAGTCTGAGGTTTTTGGGCGGCCGAACCACCTGACGGTGGGGGCGAGCTTCGACGGATCGGACTCCGTGTTCGACGCGCAGACGCAGATTGGCGGATTCGATACCAACGGCAACGGGTATGTGGGCCCGGGCATCACGCAAGTGCAGCCGGACGAGGGCACCACGCCGGTCCATGTGGTGAGCACCACGCGGTATTACGGGATTTTCGCCGCCGATGTGTTCAAGCTGTTGCCGCAACTGGATCTTTCGCTGGGCGGCCGGTTCAACAATGCGCAGATCGACAGTTTCGACAAGATCGGGACGGCGTTGACGGGGCAGCACACCTACAGCCGGTTCAATCCCACGGCGGGGCTGACCTACACGTTCGCGCCGGCGCTGCAGGCGTATGGCAGCTATAGCGAGACGAACCGGGCACCGACGCCGACGGAGCTGTCCTGCAGCTCTGCGGCCAATCCGTGTTCGCTGCTGAACTTCTTCATTGGCGATCCAAATTTAAAGCAGGTGGTGGCACGGACGTTCGAGCTTGGGCTGCGCGGGCCAGCGGCGAGCCTGTATGGCGGCCGGGTGTCCTGGAACGCGGATTACTATCACACGAACGATCAGGACGACCTGCTGTTCCAGACAACGCCGAACAACCCCAACCTGGCGTTCTACACCAATGCGGGGCGCACGTTGCGGCAGGGCGTGGAGGCGAACGTTCATTATGACGACGCAAGGCTTCACGTGGTGCTTGGCTATGCGTTCACGGACGCGACGTTCCAGTCGGCGCTGGTGCTGGGCAGCGGGAGCAATCCGCTGGCGGACGCCAACGGCAACGAGCATGTGCAGCCGGGCGACCGCATTCCCGGAATACCGGAGCACAGGGGCACGGCTGTGGTGGAATACAAGATCACGGACCGGTGGAGCGTGGGTGGAAACGCAATCCTGCAAAGCGGGTCCTATAGGTTTGGCGACGAGGCGAACCTGACCAAGCAGGTGGGCGGGTATGTGGTGGTGAACCTGGACACGTCCTATCGGGTGACGGACCACATCACGGTGTTCGGGCTGGTGAACAACGTGACGGACAGGACGTATGACACGTATGGGACATTCGGGCCGGTGGCGGATATTCCGTGGCCGCACGTGCCTGGCGGAGTGACGGATCCGCGGACGGCGAGTCCAGGCGCGCCGATTGCGGGGTTTGGGGGGGTGAAGGTGAGCTTCTAGGTTTTTCTCAAGGAAGGGAAAGTCACGCGGAGCCTCAAGAAGAAAGGCGCGGACTCACGAGAGAAAAGTTTTTTTGTTCTTTTTTTCAAAAAAGAATGCTTGCTTTTTGCGTCAGCCCCGCATGGAGAATTGCGTTTCGGTGGACCGCGTGGGGGCCAGTGCAAGAGGAGGTTGTCATCCAGGGGATAGCTATGAGGGCTAGACGACGATACGAGCGCGGCGGGCGCAGACGGCGCGCGTAAGGGCGGTGAGTTCGCTGAGGGAGAGGACGATCAGTTCCTCCGTGCCCTCGGCGCGCAAGGCGGCGAGCGTGGGGCTTTCGCCGTCCGCGTGCCAGAGGCCGACGACGGCGACCGCGCCGGGCATCTGGCGCGCGATGCGGCGCAGAAGGTAGCGGATGGCGGACGGGCTGCTGCCTTGTTCCAGCACGGAGAGGCAGACGAGGCGCACGCCTGCCAGGGCCTCCGGCGCGGCCTGGCGGGCACCCAGGATAAGGTTTGTTTCGCAGCGCGCGCCGAAGCCGGCGCCTTGCAGCACCTGCATGGCCATTTTCGCGGCCAGGTCATCCAGCTGGCCGCGGGCGGGGATGCACAGGATAGCACCGTCCTCTTGCCAGCCGGACGGGGGCAGATCGGTGGGGGCGTCCGGTGTGGCGGCATCGCCGAGGGTGCCAAGAAGCGTGTCGATCTGCTGGTGCACGGCTTCCAGCCGGTCGAAGGCGAGAGCGTCGCGCGCGAGGTCCGACTGGGCGAGCGAGAGGCCGCGCAGGGCAACGTGGTCGTAGTAGTCCGCGAGGCACGTCCGGGCGACGGACTGGCGGGCCTGGTCGGCGAGGACGCGGCCATTCCCTTCCAGGGTGCGTTGGTAGAACGTTTCTTCCGCGTCCAGGGGCGGGCCGTCGCCGAGCATCACCTCCAGGAACTGCAGGCTTTCCACGTGGCGGCCGATCACCACCAGGCACACGGTGAGGGGCGTAGCGAGCAGCAGGCCGACGGGTCCCCAGAGGAAGGCCCAAAAGGTGGCGGCGAGGATGACGGCGATGGGGGACAGGCCGGTGCTGTGGCCATACAGCAGCGGCTCGACCACCT